>DATHAU010000094.1:0-6290 GCA_035296545.1 Microvirga sp. | reverse complement strand
ATGGTCTGCGTCAGCCAGGCGTGGCTTTCCACGAGCTGGAAATTGACGGTTGCCGTATCGAACCGCCCCCAGGCGATAAGCGACAGGATGAAGGTCGCAACCGTGGTGGCGAGGGCCGCCCAGCGGGCGTTGGAGCGGGCCGCCTCGCTGTCGCCGCGGAGCGTCAGGATGAAGGCCGCCCCGACGAGGGGAAGGACCAGAAGGCCGGAGAGAATGCCGAAGCCGAGCATCACTGCGCTCCCCTGAAGAGATAGAAGGTCACGAGAGCGGCGACGCCGATCAGCATGGCGAAGGCATAGTGGTAGAGGTAGCCGGTCTGGACCCGCACCACGCCGCGGGTGACGTCGAGGACCCGGGCGGAGATGCCGTCGGGCCCCAGCCCGTCGATGATGCGCTGGTCGCCGGTGCGCCAGAAGAAGCGGCCGATGCCCATGGCGGGCCGCACGAAGATGATGTCGTACAGCTCGTCGAAATACCACTTGTTGAGCAGGAAGCGGTAGAGGAGCGGATGCTCCGCCGCGAGCTGCGCCGGCTTCTTGGCGTCGACGATGTACATGTACCAGGCCAGCAGGAACCCGAGCGCCATCATGAGCGTGGGCAGCAGCGGCACCCAGAACGGGAGATGGTGCATCTCCTCCAGGATGTGGTTCTCCGGCCGGGTGAACAGCGCCCCCTTCCAGAAGTCCCGGTAGCCCTCCCCGATGAAGGCGTCGTGGAAGACGATGCCGGCCAGGACCGCGCCCGCCGCCAGCACGAAGAGCGGAACCAGCATCGCCAGCGGGCTCTCGTGGGGCGTATGGCTGCCGTGGTGGCCGTGCTCATGCTGGGCATGGGAGGCCGGCTCCACGTCGCGGCCGCGGCCGTCGTGCTCCACGCCTTCATGGTCGCCATGGGCCTGATGATGCCCGTCGCCCCAGCGGGCGCTGCCCTCGAAGGTGAGGAAGAACAGGCGCCACGAATAGAACGAGGTCATGAAGGCGGCGATCACGGTCGCCAGGAAGGCGAAGGAGCCCGCGCCCGAATGCCTGGCATAGGCCGCCTCGATGATGGCGTCCTTGGAGTAGTAGCCGGCCGTGAACGGAAAACCGGTGAGCGCCAGGGTGCCGATCGCCATCATGGCCATGGTGATCGGGATGTAGCGGCGCAGCGCCCCCATGTTCCGCATGTCCTGCTCGTGGTGCATGGCATGGATGACGGAGCCGGCCCCCAGGAACAGGAGCGCCTTGAAGAAGGCGTGGGTGAAGAGGTGGAACACGCCGGCGCTGTAGGCGCCCACGCCCAGGCCCACGAACATGTAGCCGAGCTGCGAGCAGGTCGAGTAGGCGATGACGCGCTTGATGTCGTTCTGCACGAGGCCGACCGTCGCCGCGAAGAACGCCGTGATCGCCCCGATGACGGTCACGAAGGTGAGGGCCGCGGGCGCATATTCGAACACCGGCGACATGCGCGCGACCATGAACACGCCCGCCGTCACCATGGTGGCGGCGTGGATCAGGGCGGAGACCGGGGTGGGGCCCTCCATGGCGTCCGGCAGCCAGGTGTGGAGCAGGAACTGCGCCGACTTGCCCATGGCGCCCATGAAGAGCAGCAGGCAGGCGATGGTGAGCGCGTGCCACTCCATTCCGAGGAACCCGAAGCGGGCATCCGCCAGCTCCGCCGCCCGGGGGAAGATCTGGTCGAAGGCCACGCTGTCGAAGAGCACGAACAGCAGGAAGATGCCGAGGAGGAATCCGAAATCGCCGACCCGGTTGACGATGAAGGCCTTCATGGCCGCCGCGTTGGCGGAATCCTTGTGGTACCAGAAGCCGATGAGCAGGTAGCTCGCGAGACCCACCCCCTCCCAGCCGAAGAACATCTGGACCAGGTTGTCGGCGGTCACCAGCATGAGCATGGTGAAGGTGAAGAGCGACAGGTAGGCGAAGAAGCGGGCCCGGTGCGGGTCCTCGTGCATGTAGCCGATGGAATAGAGGTGCACGAGGGCCGACACGGTGTTGACCACCACCAGCATCATGGCGGTGAGCGTGTCGATGCGGAACGCCCAGTCGACCACGAGGTCGCCGACCGACATCCACTGGGCCACCTGGACCCGGGTGGCGCCGTCGCCGAATCCGACCCGGATGAAGGCCACCCAGGACAAGACGGCGGCCACGAAGAGCAGCCCGGTGGTGACGATCTCGCTGACGCGCGCGCCGAGCACGCGGCCGAAGAGGCCTGCGATGAGGAAGCCGACGAGCGGCAGAAAGACGATTGCGTGGTACATTGCGTTTACTTCGCCGTTCCGAAGGGCCTCAGACCCTCTCCCGCATGATTCAGACCGGAAAACCGGCTCCCACTTTTCCGGATCATGCTCAGCCCCTCATCATGTTGACGTCCTCAACCGCGATGGAGCCGCGGTTGCGGAAGAAGACCACCAGAATGGCAAGCCCGATGGCCGCCTCCGCCGCCGCGACCGTGAGGATCAGCAGGGCGAAGACCTGGCCGACGATGTCGTTCAGGTGGGTGGAGAAGGCCACCATGTTGATGTTCACGGCGAGCAGGATCAGCTCGATGGACATCAGGATGACGATCACGTTCTTCCGGTTGAGGAAGATGCCGAACACGCCGAGCGTGAAGAGCATGGCGGCGACGGTGAGATAATGGCCCAGTCCGATGATCATCCCATGCCTCCTTAGATGCCCTGACGGAAGGGAACCTTCCGCACCTCGACCGCCGTTTCCTGGGTGCGAGCGTTCTGCTGCGAAATGTTCTGGCGGCGCACGCCGACGCGCTCGCGCAGGGTCAGAACGATGGCCCCGATCATGGCCACCAGGAGGATCAGCCCGGCGGCCTGGAAGAAGTAGAAGTAGCGGGTGTAGAGAACCTGGCCGAGGGCCTCGGTGTTGGTCATCACGTCGGCGGGCGGGATCGGCACCCCGGGCGAGCGGACGAGGCCCGGATCGACCACATAGGCGCCGACCACCAGAATGAGCTCGAGCAGGAACACCACCCCGATCAGCGCGCCGGCCGGCAGGTATTGCAGGAAGCCCTGGCGAAGCTCGGCGAAATCCACGTCGAGCATCATCACCACGAAGAGGAAGAGCACCGCGACCGCGCCCACGTAGACGATGACCAGGATCATGGCCAGGAACTCGGCCCCCATCAGAAGGAAGAGCCCCGCCGCGTTGACGAAGGCCAGGATGAGGAAGAGCACCGACTGCACGGGATTGCGGGAGGCGATCACCATGAAGCCGGACGCGACCGTGATGGTCGCGAACAGATAGAAGAAGGCGGCGGTTACCGTCATGCTCAAACTCAAGCCGCCAGGAGCGGCCCCTTCCGACGTGGCGCCGGGGAATCCGGCGGCCTGTCTATAGATCCCCAATCCGGTGGGGACAACCCGCCGGAGACGATCGGCCCCTTGCCCGGCCGGGCAGGGATATCCTTACCGGTAAGGCGCGGTCTTCGCGAGGTTCCTCGCGATCTCCCGCTCCCACCGCTCCCCGTTATCGAGAAGCTTGGCCTTGTCGTAGTAGAGCTCCTCGCGGGTCTCCACGGAGAACTCGAAGTTCGGGCCTTCCACGATGGCGTCCACCGGGCAGGCCTCCTGGCACATGCCGCAATAGATGCACTTCACCATGTCGATGTCGTAGCGCGTGGTGCGGCGGGTGCCGTCGTTGCGGCGCGGACCGGCCTCGATGGTGATGGCCTGGGCCGGGCAGATCGCCTCGCAGAGCTTGCAGGCGATGCAGCGCTCCTCCCCGTTGGGGTAGCGGCGCAAGGCGTGCTCGCCCCGGAAGCGGGGGCCGCGATGGCTCATCTCGAAGGGGTAGTTGATGGTCGCCTTCGGCTTGAAGAAGTATTTCACGGTGAGGATGAACCCCGCCACGAACTCCTTCAGGAGAAGGGACTTGGCAACCTGGTCGAGCTTCATGTCGGCCGATCTCCTTTAGCGGACGCCCGGCGCATTGCCGGTGGCCATCAGGACAGCCGCCACGATGACCACCATGGCGAGCGAGAGCGGCAGGAACACCTTCCAGCCGAGGCGCATGAGCTGATCGTAGCGGTAGCGGGGCACCAGGGCTTTCACCATGGCGATGAGGATGAACAGGAAGCTCGCCTTGAGCACGAACCAGATCACCCCCGGGATCCAGGTGAAGGGGGCAAACGGAATCGGCGAAAGCCAGCCGCCCAGGAACAGGATCGTGCCCAGCGCGCACATGGTCATGATGGCCACGTATTCGCCCAGCATGAAGAGCAGGTAGGGGGTCGAGGAATACTCGACCATGTAGCCGGCCACGAGCTCGGATTCGGCCTCCGGAAGGTCGAAGGGCGGGCGGTTCGTCTCGGCCATGGCCGAGATGAAGAACACCACGAACATGGGAAAGAGCGGCAGCCAGTACCAGCCGAGGATGCCGAGGCGCGTGTTCTGCGACTCCACGATCCCCGACAGGTTCAGGGTTCCGGCGCACATGAGCACCGTCACGATGACGAAGCCGATGGAGACCTCATAGGACACCATCTGGGCCGCCGAGCGCAGGGCCCCGAGGAACGGGTACTTGGAGTTGGAGGCCCAGCCGCCCATGATCACGCCGTAGACGCCCAGCGACGAGATGGCGAAGATGTAGAGGATGCCCACGTTGATGTCGGCAATAGCCCAGCCGGCGTTGAGCGGGATCACCGCCCAGGCGGCCAGGGAGAGCGTGCACATCACCAGGGGGGCCAGCAGGAACATGCCCTTGTTGGCCGAGGCCGGGATGATCGGCTCCTTGAGCACGAACTTGAGCAAATCCGCGAAGGATTGCAGCAGGCCCCAGGGGCCGACCACGTTCGGGCCCCGGCGCAATTGCACCGCAGCCCAGACCTTCCGGTCGGCGTAGAGCGCGTAGGCGATGAAGATGAGAAGGGCCACCAGCATGAGCAGGCTCTTGCCCAGCATGATCGCGACGGCCAGGAGAATGTCCCCGAATTCCATGATCCGCTCCTCTTACTCGGCCGCTTCGAGCTTCAGCTCACGGGCGAGCGCGGAGCACTCGGCCATGACGCCGGAGGCGCGGGCGATGGGGTTCGTCAGATAGAAGTCCTTCACCGGGCTGACGAAAGGCTCCCGGCCGGGCGCGCCGCCGATGGCGGCCAGGGACCGGATCGCGGCGGCCCCGTCGGCCGGCTGAACGGCGTCGAGTTCCGCCAGATGCAGGTATTCCCCGTAGAGCCTGTGGCGAAGGGCGTTGAGGGAGTCGAACGGCAGGCGCTGGCCGAGCACGTCCGATAGGGCGCGCAGGATCGCCCAGTCCTCGCGGGCTTCGCCCGGCGCGAAGGCCGCGCGGTTGGCAAGCTGAACCCGTCCCTCCGTGTTCACGTAGGTGCCGGATTTCTCCGTATAGGTCGCGGCCGGCAGGACCACGTCCGCCCGGTGGGCGCCCCGGTCGCCATGGGTGCCCTGGTAGATCACGAAGGCTCCCGGAGCGATGTCGATCTCGTCGGCCCCGAGGTTGAACAGCACGTCCACGCCGCCGGCGGCCATGTCCCGGGCCGAGAGGCCGCCCTCGCCCGGCACAAGGCCGAGGTCGAGCGCGCCGACCCGGGAGGCTGCCGTATGGAGAACCGAGAAACCGTTCCAGCCCTCCTTCACGGCGCCGAGGCTGTCCGCCAGTTGCGCCGCGGCCGAGAGAACCGCCAGGCCGTCCGGACGGGAGAGAGCCCCCTGCCCCACGATGATCAGCGGCCGCTCGGCCCCTTTCAGCTTGTCGAGGAAGCTGTGGCGGCCGGACACGAGATCCGCCAGGGTCTCCGGGCCCGCCCCGAGATACTCGTAGGGGTAGGTCAGGTCCACGTTCTCGCCGATCAGCGCGATCGGCGGCGGGGCCACCCGCCAGCGCTTGCGGATGCGCACGTTCACGAGGGACGCCTCGAGGCGCGGGTTCGAGCCGACGATGAGGATCGCATCCGCATCCTCGATGCCCGCAATGGTGGTGTTGAACAGGTAGGAGCCCCGGCCATAGGCCGGCGACAGCACCGTGCCGTCCTGGCGGGCGTCGATATTGGCGACGCCGAGGCTCCCCATGAGGAGCTTCAGGGCATACATCTCCTCCACCGCCGCGAGATCGCCCACGATGGCGCCGATGCGCCTCGGGTCCGCGCCCTTGACCTGGCCGGCGATGACCCCGAAGGCCTCCTGCCAGGAGGCGGGACGCAGGCGGCCGTTCTCCCGCACGAAGGGCCGGTCGAGGCGCTGGAGGCGCAGGCCGTCCACGATCTGGCGGGTCTTGTCGGTGATCCACTCCTCGTTCACGGCCTCGTTCACGCGCGGCAGG
>DATHAU010000093.1:0-2890 GCA_035296545.1 Microvirga sp. | reverse complement strand
CCTGGAGCTCATCGCCCGGGAGACCGACTCGCTTGCCGAGATGCTGGCCCGCGAGCACGGCAAGACCATCGTGGATGCCAAGGGCGACATCCAGCGCGGCGTCGAGGTGGCGGAGTTCTGCACCGGCATTCCCCACCTGCTGAAGGGCGAGTACACGGAGGGCGCGGGCCCCGGCATCGACATGTATTCCATGCGCCAGCCCCTCGGCGTGGTGGCGGGCATTACGCCGTTCAACTTCCCGGCCATGATCCCCCTGTGGAAGCTCTCGCCGGCGATTGCCTGCGGCAACGCCTTCATCCTCAAGCCCTCGGAGCGCGATCCCGGCGTGCCCATGCGCCTTGCGGAGCTGATGATCGACGCGGGCCTGCCCGCCGGCATCCTCAACGTGGTCAACGGCGACAAGGAATCGGTGGACGGCATCCTGGACGATCCGGACATCAAGGCCGTGGGCTTCGTGGGCTCCTCGCCCATCGCGCAGTACGTCTATTCCCGCGCCGCCGCCAACGGCAAGCGCGCCCAGTGCTTCGGCGGCGCCAAGAACCACATGATCATCATGCCCGACGCCGATCTCGACCAGGCGGCGGACGCGCTCATCGGCGCGGGCTACGGCTCGGCGGGGGAGCGCTGCATGGCGATCTCGGTGGCGGTGCCCGTGGGCAAGGCCACCGCAGACGCGCTCATGGACAAGCTGATCCCGCGGGTCGAGAGCCTGAAGGTGGGCCCCTCCACCGATCCTTCCGCCGATTTCGGCCCGATGATCACCAGGGCCCACATGGAGAAGGTGCGCTCCTACGTGGATCTGGGCGTGCAGGAAGGCGCGCGGCTTGCGGTGGACGGCCGGAACTTCAGGATGCAGGGCTACGAGAACGGCTTCTACATGGGCGGCTGCCTCTTCGACGAGGTGCGCCCCGATATGCGCATCTACAAGGAAGAGATCTTCGGGCCCGTCCTGTCCGTGGTGCGCGCCAAGAACTACGACGAGGCCCTGAGCCTGCCCTCCGAGCACGAATACGGCAACGGCGTGGCGATCTACACCCGCGACGGCGACGCCGCCCGCGACTTCGCCGCCCGGGTCAACGTGGGCATGGTGGGCATCAACGTGCCGATCCCGGTGCCGCTGGCCTACTACACCTTCGGCGGCTGGAAGGCCTCCGGCTTCGGCGACCTCAACCAGCACGGCCCGGACGCGGTGCGCTTCTACACCAAGACCAAGACCGTCACCTCCCGCTGGCCCTCGGGCATCAAGGAAGGCGCGGAGTTCTCGATTCCGACGATGAAGTGAGGATGCGCAATGGCCGGGCTCGGTCCCGGCCATTGTCTCCGATGCGGCGGACATCCCCGATGGCTGCCCTAGATCGAAAGTCATGGTTGCCCAAAACCCCTCCGGCGTGACGATGGAGCCCATGAGCCAGTTCTCCCTCACCGACGACCAGATCGCCATCCGCGACATGGCTCTCGCCTTCGCGGCGGACAACCTCGCGCCCCATGCGGTCGAATGGGACGAGAGGAAGCATTTTCCCGTGGACGTGCTGCGGGAGGCGGCGGCGCTCGGCATGGCGACGATCTACATCCGCGACGATGTGGGCGGATCGGGCATGACGCGGCTCGACGCGGCGCTGATCTTCGAGGCGCTCGCCACCGGCTGCCCGGCCATCTCGGCGTTTCTTTCGATCCACAACATGGTCGCCTGGATGATCGACCGCTATGGGTCCGAGGAGCAGCGCCAGCGCTTCATCCCGCGGCTCGCCACCATGGAGCTGATCGGCAGCTACTGCCTCACCGAGCCGGGCTCGGGCTCCGACGCGGCGGCGCTCAAGACTAGGGCGGTGCGTGACGGCGACCATTACGTGGTCAACGGGGTCAAGCAGTTCATCTCGGGCGCGGGCACCTCGGACATCTACGTGACCATGGTGCGCACGGGCGAGGAAGGCGCGTCCGGCATCTCGACCCTGGTGATCGACAAGGACACCCCCGGCGTCTCCTTCGGGGCGCAGGAGAAGAAGATGGGCTGGAACGCCCAGCCCACCGCCGCGGTGATCTTCGAGGATGCGCGGGTGCCCGTGGCCAACCGCCTCTCGGACGAGGGCATGGGCTTCAAGATCGCCATGTCGGGCCTCGACGGCGGTCGCATCAACATCGGCGCGTGCTCGCTGGGCGGCGCCCAGGCCGCCCTCGACAAGGCCTTGGCCTATACGGGCGACCGCAAGGCCTTCGGCCGGCGCATCGCGGATTTCCAGGCGCTGCAGTTCAAGCTCGCCGACATGGCCACCGAGCTGGAATGCGCGCGCACCTTCCTGTGGCGCGCCGCCGCGGCCCTGGACGCCAGGGCCCTCGACGCCACCAAGCTCTGCGCCATGGCCAAGCGCCTGGCCACCGACACCGGCTTCAACGTGGCCAACGAAGCGCTCCAGCTCCATGGCGGCTATGGCTATCTCGCCGATTACGGGGTGGAGAAGATCGTGCGCGACCTTCGCGTGCACCAGATCCTGGAAGGCACCAACGAGATCATGCGCCTCATCGTGGCGCGGGATCTGGTGGGGCGCGGCAATCGATGAGCGCCGGCGTCCGGTCCGGGATCGGGCTGAGTCCTTGGGCCCTCATCGCGAGGAGGTGCGAAGCACCGTTCCAGAAGGCACCATCCCCTCTCCCGTGTGGGAGAGGGGCAGGGGTGAGGGCAGGACGGTGCAGGATGGAGCGCTGCGCCTTGCGCTGCTCACCACCGGCTGTGCTTTATTCGGAGAGGGCCTTCCCTCACCCCAACCCTCTCCCAGACGGGAGAGGGAGATCCGTCGCGCCTCCCTCGCTTGAATCCGAGCGCCTTAGCCGATCAGGTATTGTCATAATGTTTCGGAGTTCTACCTGACCGCCTCAGCGGCAGCAGATGCCACAG
>DATHAU010000092.1:0-5607 GCA_035296545.1 Microvirga sp. | reverse complement strand
GCCTTCGACCTTGCGGGCAAGCGCCGGAACAAGGTGTCGTCCTCGGAGAAGAGCAACGTGATGAAGTCGGGGGTGCTGTGGCGCCAGGTGGTGTCGCGGGTGCACAAGGCGGAGTTCTCCGGCATCGCCCTCGACCATGTGCTCGCCGACAACTGCGCCATGCAGCTGGTGCGCAACCCGAAGCAGTTCGACGTGATCGTCACCGACAACCTGTTCGGCGACATCCTGTCGGATATCGCCGCCATGCTCACCGGCTCCCTCGGGATGCTGCCCTCGGCGTCGCTGGGTGCGGACGATCCGAAGACCGGGTCGCGCAAGGCGCTCTACGAGCCGGTGCACGGCTCGGCGCCCGACATCGCCGGCAAGGGGCTTGCCAACCCCATCGCCATGATCGGCTCCTTCGGCATGGCCCTGCGCTATTCCTTCGGCCTCGTCGACGAGGCGGACCGCCTGGAGCGGGCCATCGCCAACGTGCTCGCCTCCGGCACCCGCACCAAGGACATCGCCGCCCCCGGCATGAACGCCGTCGGCACGGGAGACGTGGGCGACGCGGTGGTGAAGGAGCTGGAGGCGCTCGCCTGAGGGGGCCCCGGGCAGCGATAGGTCTATGAAACGAGCGAGGCTCTCCTTCCCTCGCCGCGCTTGCCGTCCGGTCCGCAGGACCGGCAGGATGACAGCAGGTGTCAGACCCTCCCCGTCATCACCGGCCTTGTGCCGGTGATCCCGACCGGAAAACTGCAGCGCCCCCAGAATCGAGATGCCCGGCACAGGGCCGGGCATGACCAGGAGGGTGTCAGTCCGTTAGTCCTTCAGACCGATCGGAGAGAAGGCCAGCCAGGAGAGTCGTCAGGATGCGCTAGCGGATCGAGCCGGTGGTCTCCAGGTCCGCGAAGGGATTGCGCGCGCCCACGAAGGGGCCGCCGATGGGATCGGGCAGCGAGCCCTCGCCGAAGCGGTCGCGCTGGTTGTCCCAGGGCGGGCTCGTGAGATAGGACAGCTGCCCCTGGGTGGCGTAGCGGTTCAGGGACCCCACGGGAGCGGCGTTGCCGGGATCGAGGAAGCTGCGCGGGGTGACGCGAAGGGTGAGGGGACGGTCCTGGGCCTGCGCTTCCGCCATGGCCGAGAAGGCCGTGATGGCGGCGAACGTGCCCAAGCCGAGAAGTGCGAAGCGGCGCATCGGGTAGACCTCCATGACGGGCGCGCCTTCCGGGGCGCGCCTTGCTGCGAAATCAACGATCTTCCAGAACAAGGCGGCGCCGCCTAAAATGGTTCCTTCGAAGCTGTGCCGTTTCGCACGGATGAAGCACGGATGAAGAAGGAGCAGCGCCCATGCAGGACCGGACCCAGGACAGCCTCCCCCAAGGCGGCCCTTCCCTTGCCGGCTCTCCCCTTGCGGGCAAGGACGGCCTGACGCTGCTGGGCGACACGCCCCTCGTGGCCGAGACGCCGGAGGAGCTCCTCGACGACGAGACCACGCCGGTGTCGCGCTTCTTCGTGCGCAACAACGGCCTGATGCCGGAGCCCGCCGGGGACCCGGAGGGCTGGAGCTTCACGGTCGACGGGGAGGTGGAGCGGCCGCTCCGGCTCACCCTTGCGGAGCTGAAGCGCCGCTTTTCGCCCAGGACCCTGCGCATGGTGCTCGAATGCGGCGGCAACGGGCGCTCCTTCCTCACCCCCAAGGCCGAGGGCAATCCCTGGACCAACGGGGGCGTCGGCTGCGCGGAATGGACCGGGGTCTCCTTGGGCGACGTCCTGCGCGAGGCGGGGCTCAAGTCCTCCGCCCGCTTCACCGCCCATTTCGGCGCGGACCCGGACAAGACCGGAAGCCATGAGCGGCAGGCCATGTCCCGGGGCGTGCCGGTGGAGAAGGCGCTGGAGGAGCACACCCTTCTGGTCTGGGCCATGAACGGGGAGCCCCTGCCCTTCCTCCACGGCGGCCCCTTGCGGCTCGTGGTGCCGGGCTGGCCGGGCTCCTTGAGCCAGAAATGGCTCACCCGGATCTGGCTGCGCGACCGGGAGCATGACGGCCCGGGCATGACGGGCCTGTCCTACCGCATGCCCGTGACCCCGCTGCCTCCCGGCTCCGACGGGCGCGGGGTCGAGACCCGGATCCTCGAATCCATGCCGGTGCGCAGCATCGTGTCGTCTCCGGCCGCGGGCCATCGCTACCCTTCGGGAACCCGGGAGATCCCGGTGCGGGGCGCGGCCTGGGCGGGGGACGACGGGGTGGCGCGGGTGGATCTCTCGGCGGACGGCGGCGCGACCTGGACCGCCGCCGCCCTGAAGCCGCCCCGCAACCGCTACGACTGGGTGCGCTGGGAGGCGGCGATCCCCTTATCCGGGGACGGCTTCTACGAGATCTTCGCCCGGGCCACCGATTCGAAAGGCCGCGCGCAGCCCTTCCATGCGGCGCACTGGAACCCCAACGGCTACGGCTGCAACGTCATGCACCGGGTGGCGGTTACGGTCGGACGGGAGCCTTGACGCTGGCGGATGCGGTGCGCGGGCCAAGGCCGCAGGCCTCGATCCGGCTGCGCTCCGAGCGGGCGAAGATGGCCTTGAGGCCGGGTCCCGCCGCCCCTGCAAGGCCGATCCCGTCGATGAAGCAGGAAAGTTGTGCGTCGTCCACGGGCCTCGCCTCGGACCCGCACAGCCAGCCCTGGAGGCCGAAGCCCGCCGCCGGATCGGCGAAGCGGAAGGCCAGGCACGCCTGCTCGGCGGCCGCCGCCAGGGTGACGGGGGCCGCCTCCACCGGGCCGAACTTGGTGGCCACCGCATGGCTCTGCGGGTAGCGCACCACCGACAGGCCCGCCTCCGCCGAGCGGCGCACCAGCTCCACGAAGAAGCTTCGCGCCGGCTCGGCCAGGGGCCCGGCGGGATTGTGGGCCAGGGCCACATGGGCATAGCGCTCCTGGCCGAAGGTCCCCAGGACCAGGGTGTCCTCCCGCGCGCCGCCCGCGTGCTGGCGCGCCGTCATGGCGACCGGGTCCGCGTTCCTCTCGAAGGCGTAGAGCACGGGCTGGGGCGGGATCTGCCGCCAGACCGGGGTGGGGGCGGTCAGGACCGGAGGCGGAACGGGAGCCGCCACCGCGGGCTGCTGCCGGGACTCGGGGACCTTGAGTTCGGAACTCCTGGTCTCGAGGCTCCCGGTCTCCGGGTTCTTCGGCTGGTGGTCCTGGGCGAAGAACACGAGCCCGGCGACGCACAGGGCGGAGAAGAAGCCCATGCGCAGCCAGGGCAGCCGCCGCTTTCGGGCATGGCGGGAGGGGCGTTCGTCGTATAAGCCGAACGCATCGTTCTCATCCCATCTGGCGAAACCGGCTTTCGGCATGACATGAACCCTGGAGCCCGCGATCCCTGGCCCGGCATCGGCGCCGGAGCGGCCCATCGAAAGCTTTCGCCCAGAAAGGCAAACCAAAGGTTACCGGCCTTGAACTTATCCGAAGCGCCCCAAGTCGCCGTTCGCCTCGCGGAGCCCGGCGACGCCGGGGCCATCGCCGGGCTCATCCACGCCCTGGAGGTTCATTACGGCGGCGAGGCCTGCCCCCTGGAGAGCACCCTGGCGATGGTGCGGGCCTCCATGGCGGAGCAGGAGGGGACGCGCCATGCGCTGGCCTTCGTGGGCGGCCGGCCCGTGGGGCTGGCGTGCTTTGCCGTCCTGAGGCCGGGCTACAGGCTGACCGGGCTGGTGTTCCTCAAGGAGCTGTTCGTGGAGGAGCAGGCCCGCGGCCATGCGGTGGGCGCGGCGCTCATGCGCTGGCTCGCGGCTTACGCCCGCGCCCGCGGCCTCGGGCGCATCGACCTCACCACGGAGGCGGGCAACCGGGGCGCGAGGGCCTTCTACGAGCGCCTGGGGGCGGAGCCCATGGACAAGGTCTTCTACCGCTTCAACCTGTCCACCCTGGTGCTCACCGGGGAGCCGGGGGCCGCGGGCGAAGAGAAGGCTTGACGAAAGCCGGCCTTTGGTGTGTTTCTCGAAGCGACATTGAAGCCCGCACCGGGCTTTTGGATGGACGATGGCCATGGCGCTGCTCACCCGCACGGCGAGCAAAACGAAAACCGCCGCAACGACCGTGAAAACGGCCGAATAAGCCTCGTCGTCCCCGGTTCTCTCTCCCCACGGGGCGAGAGGCGACAACCCAGGACAGGGTTTTCAGGTTTTCCGGGGAGAGCGCAACAGGAGAAGTCCGATGGGTTTCAAGATCGCCGTGGTCGGCGCGACCGGCAATGTGGGCCGCGAGATGCTGAGCATCCTGGCCGAACGGGCCTTCCCGGCCGACGAGGTGGTGGCGCTGGCTTCCCGCCGCAGCCAGGGCTCGGAAGTGTCCTACGGCGACCGAATCCTCAAGACGAAGACCCTGGACACCTACGACTTCTCCGACGTGGACCTGTGCCTCATGTCGGCGGGCGGCGAGGTCTCCAAGGAATGGTCGCCCAAGATCGCGGCGCAGGGCGCCGTGGTGATCGATAACTCCTCCGCCTGGCGCTACGATTCCGACGTGCCGCTGGTCGTGCCGGAGGTGAACGCCGACGCGGTGCGCGGCATGAAGAAGGGCATCATCGCCAATCCGAACTGCTCCACCGCGCAGCTCGTCGTGGCCCTCAAGCCCCTGCACGACCGCGCCACCATCCGGCGCGTGGTGGTGGCCACCTACCAGTCCGTGTCCGGCGCGGGCAAGGACGGCATGGACGAGCTCGACCGCCAGACCAAGGCGCTCTACTCGCTCCAGGAGGTGGAGGAGAAGAAGTTTCCCAAGCGCATCGCCTTCAACCTGATCCCCCAGATCGACGTGTTCATGGAGGACGGGTCCACGAAGGAAGAGTGGAAGATGATGGTCGAGACCAAGAAGATCCTCGACCCCAAGATCAAGCTCACCGCCACCTGCGTGCGCGTGCCGGTCTTCATCGGCCACTCGGAGGCCGTGAACGTGGAGTTCGAGAACCCGATCAGCGCCGACGAGGCGCGGGACATCCTGCGCTCCGCCCCCGGCGTGATGGTGATCGACAAGCACGAGCCCGGCGGCTACATCACCCCGCACGAGGCGGCGGGCGAGGACGCCACCTACATCTCGCGCATCCGCGAGGACATCACGGTGGAGAACGGCCTCTCCTTCTGGTGCGTCTCCGACAACCTGCGCAAGGGCGCGGCCCTGAACGCGGTGCAGATCGCCGAATCCATGGTGAACCGGGGCCTGCTCAAGGCGAAGAAGCAGGCGGCCTGACGGACCAGCTCCGACAATGCGGCGGCCGGCTCATCGAGCCGGCCGTTTTTCGTTTGAGGCGCCGTCTTATCCCCTCCCCCTTGCGGGGAGGGGTTGGGGTGGGGGTGGTGCGGCTAGGTGAGGCGAGCCGAGAGTGAGGCGCTGTAGCAGCCTTCGAGCTTCTTGCTGGAGCAGAAGAGCTTTGACCCTGCGACCCGCACCCTTGATCCCTCCCCGCAAGGGGGAGGGAAAAGCGCGCCACATCCTGCACGCGATCCCCTTCCCTCGCCTTCGGCTCGCCGGGGATGACACCTAGCAGTACCGTCTTGTGTCCTTCCCGGCCGGAGCGGAGGGGAGGGGAATCCACCCGCAGGCGCAGCGTCGGTCGATCCTGGCCTCAGGCCCA
>DATHAU010000091.1:0-3808 GCA_035296545.1 Microvirga sp. | reverse complement strand
GCCGCCGTCCCGCGAGCGCCGGGTCCACAACCAAGCGCCCTATCGGGGCGGCCGACCCGACAGGGCGGGCTCTTCAAGGCGGATGAGCGCCCCGTCCCCGGTTCCGCCGCGGCCGTGGAGGCCGCCGGGCCCTGGAGCGGCCGCCTTTTTCGCGCGCCACAACTTCTTCTTATTCGGCTCCTAGTCCTGTCGGCGCGAATAAGATCCCGGCCACCGGGACCATAACCATAAAAGTCCAAGGGGTACTTTCATGTCTCAGGCTACCGCCTTCGAGCAGCTCATGCTCGAACTGGTGAATGCTGCGCGCGCCAGGACCGGCGCGCAGCCTCTCGCCTTCAACGGCGCTCTCAACACGTCGGCCGACCGGCACAGCGACTGGATGATCGCCACCGACGCCTTCTCCCATACGGGATCGGCGGGCTCGTCGCCGACCCAGCGCATGACGAAGGCGGGCTACGCGTTTTCCGGCACCTGGGCCTCGGCGGAGAACATCGCCTGGGTGAGCACCCGCGCGCCCTCGGGCTATCAGGACGAGGTGCGGCTCCTGCACAAGAACCTGATGAACAGCCCCGGCCACAAGGCCAATATCCTCAACGGGGACTTCCGGGAGATCGGCATCGGCTTCGACACCGGCGCCTTCCAGGGCTGGAACGGGGCCTTCGTGACGGAGAACTTCGCCAGGTCCGGCTCCAAGGTCTTCCTCACCGGCGTGGCCCTCGACGACCGGGACGGGGATCGCTCCTACGACGTGGGCGAAGGCCTGGGCGGCCTGACCGTCACGGCGGTGGGGGCAGGCGGCGCGCGCGCGGCCACCACGGGAACGGCGGGCGGCTACAGCCTCGCCCTCTCGGCGGGCACCTACAAGGTCACCTTCTCAGGCGCCGGCATCACGCCGGTCACCAAGACCGTGACCATCGGCGCGAAGAACGTGAAGCTCGATCTCGTCGATCCCGCCACGGGCGCGGCGGCGCAGGCGATCAGCGGCACCTCGGGGGCCAATACCCTGAACGGCACGGCGGGCGCCGACACGATCAAGGGCCATGCGGGCGCGTACGCGCTGTTCGGCGGCGGCGGCGGCGACAAGCTCTATGGCGGAGGCGGCAACGATCGCCTCTATGGCGAGGACGGCAAAGACGCTCTCAACGGCGACGCTGGCAACGACATCCTCAAGGGCGGCGCAGGCGCGGACAGCTTCCGCTTCATCGGGGCCTGGGGCTCCGACAGGGTGAGCGACTTCGAGAACGGCAGCGACCGCATCGACCTGCGGGGGACGGGCCTGAGCTTCGATGAACTCTCCATCGCCCGGCGCGACGCGGACGGCGATGGCCGGGCGGACGATGTGGTGATCAAGGCCGACGGCCAGTCCATCGCGCTCCTGAACCTGAAGGCCTCCCTCGTGGGCGCATCCGACTTCCTGTTCTAGGCCTTTCCAAGCCGATGCAGGATCGAAAAAGGCGGGCCAAGGCAGCCCGCCTTTCCTTTTGTCCGGACGGGCGGCGAGGCCCGTCCGGATCGGCCCGATGGTCATTCGGCCGCCACGAGAACCCTCCCGGCAGAGGGCTCGCGGGTCTCGACCGCGCCGTCATAGACCGCCTGGTCGAGGATGCGCTCCTCCTTGGCCACGAGCACCGGCACCAGGATCTGGCCCGTGACGTTGGTGGCCGTGCGCATCATGTCCACCACCCGGTCGATGGCCACGATGTAGCCGATGCCTTCGAGCGGCAGGCCCGCCGTGCTGAGGGTGAGCGTGAGCATGACGATGGAGGTGCCGGGAACGCCTGCGGTGCCGAGCGAGCCGAGCACGGCCGTCAGGCCGATGAGCACGTATTGCGTCAGCGAGAGGTCGAGGCCGAAATACTGCGCGATGAAGATCGCCGCGATGGCGGGATAGATCGCGCCGCAGCCGTCCATCTTCACGTTGGCGCCCAAGGGCACGGCGAAGCTCGCATAGCTCTGCGGCACGCCCAGCTTCTCCACCGCGACCCGCAGGGTCATGGGCAGGGTGGCGAGGCTCGATGAGGTGGCGAAGGCCATCTGCTGCGCCGGCAAGGCGCCGCGGAAGAAGCGCGAGGGCTTGAGCCCGTGCAGCTTCAGCAGGCCGCCATAGACCACGATGATGTGGAACAGGCAGGCGAGGTACATGGCGGCGATGAACTTGCCCAGGGGCAGCAGGGACGACAGGCCGTAGCGCCCCACCACCCAGGCGATGAGCCCGAAGGTGCCGATGGGCGTGAGCTGCAGCACCCAGCGGGTGATGCGGAACACGAGGGCGGTTCCCTGATCGACCAGGCCCCGGATGCCCGCCGTCCTGTCGCCCAGGGACACCAGCGCCGCGCCGACGATGCCGGCGAAGAACAGCACCTGAAGCACGTTGGTGTCGGCCATGGCCTTGATCGGGTTGGTGGGCACGATGCCGATCAGCACGTCGAGCGGCGACGGGATCGCGCGCGGCTTCACCTCGCCCAGCGGCAGGTTGGACAGGCCGAGCCCCGGATCGATCAGGTGGCCGAAGGCGAAGCCCACCAGCACGGCCAGGACCGACGTGGCCATGAACCAGAACAGGGTGCGGGCCCCGAGGCGCGCCACGTTGCCGGCCTCGGCGAGCTTGGCCACGCTGGATGCGATGGTGAAGAACACCAGCGGGATCACGATCATCCGCACGAGGTTCAGGTAGATGTCGCCCAGCGGCTTGAACCACACGGCGGCCTGCTCTCCCGCCAGGCTGCCGGCGAGGATGCCGAGCGCGAAGGCAACGGCGACCCGCTGCCAGAGCGGACGATTAAACCACATAGTAATCATGTGTTTTTCTTTCTATTTACGAATACACATGCAAAATAGGCGAACCCCACGCCGAGAACCATTGTCGCAGGCGCAGAGCCGAGGTTGCGCTTCCGCATAGGTGAGCAGACCGCGCTCGACCCTGGCCCAGGGCTCACAATGCCGTGCACGGGCGTTGCGCCAGGGGCGCGCCTTAACCATCTCGGTTGCCGTCACCGGGCCTTCGCATGATCTCCACGGCACGATCCCTGCTTCTCAAGGGCGGCTTCGCCCTCATGCTGGCGGCCACCGCGCCGTCGGGCGCGCAGGCGCAGCCCGATCCGGCTCAGCCGCCGGACCGCACCGCCCTGGAACCCGCCATGGAGCGCGCCAGGGGCCTCGGGAACCTCCACGCCCTCATCGTCGCGCAGAACGGAAAGGTGCTGGCGGAGCATGCGTTCAGGGGCCCTGCCCTCGATCGCCCCGTGAACATCAAGTCGGCCTCCAAGACAGTTCTGTCGGCCCTCGTGGGCATCGCCATCGACCGGGGCGTGCTTCAAGGAATCGACCAGCCGGTCGCGCCCCTGCTCCGCGGCAGCGTCCCGCCGGGGGCGGACGGGCGGATCGAGGCGATCACCGTCGGGCACCTCCTGTCCATGCGGGCCGGGCTGGAGCGCACCTCGGGCCGGAACTACGGGGCGTGGATCGGCAGCGGCAACTGGGTGCGCTACGCCCTGTCCCGGCCGTTCGTGGACGAGCCCGGCGGGCGCATGCTCTATTCCACGGGCAGCACGCATCTTCTCTCGGCGGCCCTGACCAGGGCCGCCGGGCGCAGCACCTTCGAGCTGGCCCGGGACTGGCTCGCAAGGCCCCTCGACATCGCGATCCCGCCCTGGACCCGCGACCCGCAGGGTATCTATCTCGGCGGCAACGAGATAGCCCTCTCGCCCCGGGCGCTGCTGCGCTTCGGCGAACTCTACCGCGGGGGTGGCGTCATCGACGGCAGGCGCGTCGTCTCGGAGGGCTGGATCAGGGAATCCTGGACGCCGCG
>DATHAU010000090.1:0-6949 GCA_035296545.1 Microvirga sp. | reverse complement strand
CCGGGCGGCGATCTTGGCGATGGGCTCGCCGATGACCTTGGCCACGAAGGGCACCGTGCGCGAGGCGCGGGGGTTCACCTCCAGCACGTAGATCGTGCCGTCCTTGATGGCGTATTGCACGTTCATCAGGCCGCCCACGTCGAGGGCGAGGGCGAGAGCCCTGGTCTGGCGCTCCAGCTCGGCGATGGTCTCCGGGGAGAGGGACCGGGGCGGGAGCGAGCAGGCCGAGTCCCCCGAATGGATGCCCGCCTCCTCGATATGCTCCATGATGCCGGCGATGAAGGTATCCTTTCCGTCGCAGAGGCAGTCCACGTCCACCTCGATGGCGTCCGACAGGTAACGGTCGAACAGAAGCGGGTTCTTGCCCAGCACCGTGTTGATCTGGCCGGTCTTGTCGTTGGGGTAGCGGGCCTTCACGTCGGACGGGATCAGGCTCGGCAGGGTGCCGAGCAGGTAATCCTCGAACCGGACCTCGTCGCGGATGATCGCCATGGCCCGGCCGCCGAGCACGTAGGAGGGGCGCACCACGAAGGGCAGGCCGAGATCGGCGGCGATGAGGCGCGCCTGCTCCACCGAATAGGCGATGCCGTTCTTGGGCTGCTTCAGGTGCAGCTTGTCCAGGAGCCGCTTGAACCGGTCCCGGTCCTCCGCCAGGTCGATGGCCTCCGGGGAGGTGCCGAGGATGCGCACGTCCGCCTCCTCCAGGGCGCGGGCGAGCTTGAGGGGCGTCTGGCCGCCGAACTGGACGATAACCCCGTGCAGGGTGCCCCTGGAGCGCTCCGTCTCGATGATCTCCAGCACGTCTTCCTGCGTCAGGGGCTCGAAATAGAGCCGGTCGGAGGTGTCGTAATCCGTCGAGACCGTCTCCGGGTTGCAGTTGATCATGATGGTCTCGAACCCTGCGTCCTTCAGGGCGAAGCAGGCATGGCAGCAGCAATAGTCGAACTCGATGCCCTGGCCGATGCGGTTCGGCCCGCCGCCGAGGATGATCACCTTCCGGGCGTCCGAGGGGTTGGCCTCGTCCGCCGGACGGCCCGCGAAGGGCGCGGCGTAGGTGGAGTACATGTAGGCGGTGGGGGAGGCGAACTCCGCCGCGCAGGTGTCGATGCGCTTGAACACCGGGCGCACGGAAAGCGAGCGGCGCAGGTCGCGCACCTCGGCCTCGGTCTTGCCCACGAGCACGGCAAGCCGCGCATCCGAGAAGCCCATGGCCTTGAGTTGGCGGAAGGCGCCCGGGGTCCGGGGTAGGCCGTGGGCCTTCACCTTGGCCTCCAGGTCCACGATGTTCTGGAGCTGCTCCAGGAACCAGCGGTCGATCTTGCAGGATTCGTAGACCTCGTCGTGGCTGATGCCCAGCCGCAGGGCCTGGGCCACCTTGAGGATCCGGTCCGGGGTCGGGGTGCCGAGCGCCGCCTTGATGGCGTTGCGGTCGTCGCCCTTGCCCATGCCCTCGATCTCGATTTCGTCGAGGCCGGTGAGGCCGGTCTCCAGGGAGCGCAGGGCCTTCTGGAGGGATTCCGGCAGGGAGCGCCCGATGGCCATGGCCTCGCCCACGGACTTCATGGACGTGGTCAGGGTCTGCGAGGCGCCCGGGAACTTCTCGAAGGCGAAGCGCGGGATCTTGGTGACCACGTAGTCGATGGTGGGCTCGAAGGAGGCAGGGGTCGCGCCGCCGGTGATGTCGTTGGCGATCTCGTCCAGGGTGTAGCCCACCGCGAGCTTGGCCGCCACCTTGGCGATGGGAAAGCCCGTGGCCTTGGACGCCAGGGCGGAGGAGCGCGACACCCGCGGGTTCATCTCGATGACGATCATGCGCCCGTTCTCCGGGTTGATCGCGAACTGCACGTTCGATCCCCCGGTCTCGACGCCGATCTCGCGCAGGACCGCAAGCGATGCGTCCCGCATGATCTGGTATTCCTTGTCGGTGAGCGTGAGGGCCGGGGCGACGGTGATGGAATCGCCCGTATGCACCCCCATCGGGTCGAAATTCTCGATGGAGCAGATGATGATGATGTTCTGGTTGTTGTCGCGCAGCAGCTCCAGCTCGAACTCTTTCCAGCCCAGGATACTCTGCTCGATCAGCACCTCGTTGGTGGGGGAGGCGTCCAGGCCGCCCTCCACGATGCTGAGGAACTCCTCGCGGTTATAGGCGATGCCGCCGCCGGTGCCGCCCATGGTGAAGGACGGGCGGATGATGGCGGGCAGGCCCACCTCGGCCAAGGCCAGCAGGGCCTCGCCCAGGGCGTGCTCCTGGTAGCGCTTGCGCCGCTCGCTCTCGCCCGCGGCCCACTTGAGCTCGAAGGCGGCGCGCTGGCCTGCCCGGTCGGCTTCCGCCACGTCGAGGGCGTCGATGCGGGCGAGCTCGGCGAGGTACTCGGCGCGATGCTTCTTCTTGAGCGCCGAGGCGTTAGCGAGCCGCGAGGTCGGGGTCTCGAGGCCGATCTTGGTCATGGCCTCGCGGAAGAGCTGGCGGTCCTCGGCCTTGTCGATGGCCTCCGCCGTCGCCCCGATCATCTCGACGCCGAATTTCTCCAGCACTCCCATCTTCTGCAGCGAGAGGGCGCAGTTGAGCGCCGTCTGGCCGCCCATGGTGGGCAGAAGCGCGTCCGGGCGCTCCTTCTCGATGATCTTGGCGACGATCTCGGGCGTGATCGGCTCGACATAGGTGGCGTGCGCGAGATCCGGGTCCGTCATGATCGTCGCTGGGTTTGAGTTCACCAGGACGATCCGGTAGCCCTCGGCCTTCAGGGCCTTGCACGCCTGGGTGCCGGAATAGTCGAACTCGCAGGCCTGGCCGATGACGATGGGACCGGCGCCGATGATGAGGATCGTGGAGATATCAGTGCGCTTGGGCATGGGGACATCCGGGCGCGTCCGACCGCCGGCCGCCGCCGGAAGGCGGCTCGGGACGGGGACGGGCGCGGTTGAGTGAGGTGCTGAGCGGGCCTCTTACACCCCGTGGCACGGGATGGGAAGGGGCCGCGCGTAGCGAAGGCGCCTTCCCACAGCTCTCGTCCCCTCCCATGTAAGGCGCGACGCCGGGGTTTGGGATCGGCCCCGAATCGGCCACAAGCCCCGGCAGGGGCCTCGTGCGGTCGGTCGTCAGCCCCGCCTGAGGCGCCGCGGAGGCGACGAGGAGAGCCCCAGCGGGAGCCCATGCGCGAACCGAATGCCATCGACTTCTGGCGTGGCGTCGCCCTGGTGACGATCTTCGTCAACCATATCCCGGGGGTGATCTACCAACGGGTTACGTTCAGCGGATACTCGATCTCGGATGCCGCCGAGCTCTTCGTCTTCCTGGCCGGCTGGGCCATCGCGCTGGCCACCGAGCGCCGGGGCGATCCAGACAGTCCGCGGCGGGTGGTCCTGCGGCTGGCCTCCCGCACGCTCGAGATCTATCGGGCCCAGATCCTGGTGACCGCGGTCGCGCTCGCCATGATCGCGGGAGCGGCGATCCTCCTCGACAATCCCCTCATCATCGAATGGCACAATGCCGGGCCGGTCTTCGTCGATCCGGTGCCGACCACGCTTGGCTGGGTGCTGATGACCCATCAGCTCGGCTATTTCAACATCCTGCCGCTTTACGTGGGCATCCTGGCGTTGAGCCCGTTCTTCGTGCTCCTGGCGCGGCTCAGCCGACCGGCGGCCTTGATCATGTCGATCAATCTCTACCTCGCGGCCATGGTCTACGAGATCAACGTGCCGAGCTGGCCGGTGGAGGGATACTGGTTCTTCAATCCCCTCTCGTGGCAGCTTCTCCTGGTGCTCGGGTTCGTCGCCTCGCAGCTCAGCCGCGAATCGGAGGCGTTCCGGGTCTGGACACGCCGGCTGCAGCCCCTCGGGATCGGCGGCGTGGTCGTCGGGGTGGTTGTGGTGGTGACCGACTGGCGCCCCGATCCCCTGCTGGTGCCGGAGCCGCGCCTCCTGTTCCTTTTCGACAAGACCTATCTCTCACCCGCCCGCATCCTGCACTTCATCTGCCTGCTGCTGGCCTTCCAAGGCGTCTATGCTTTGATCGCACGGCTCGTGCCCTGGTTGGCGCGCCAGTTCTCCGCTCTGGGGCGGAATTCCCTCGAAGTGTTCGTGGTCGCCTCACTTGCGAGTCTCGCGGCGCAGTTCGTGAGATTCGTCACCGGGGGCGGTTTTATTGTCGATACTCTTGTCGTATGGTTCGGCTTATGCGCCCTGTCGTTCACAGCGTGGTTCGTGGAATGGCGCTCGCGCTCGCCGCGGCCGTCGTCGCTGCGGGAGTAGCGGGCTCTCAGCCCACCGCTGCCCAAGCGCCCGCTCCCGGCCAGGAGAGGGCCTCTCCAGGCGTGCCCCAGATCCCGCCGCCCTCGGACCAGTCCCGGACCGCCGCCCTGGTGCCGGAGCCCGTCGAGGGGAGCCTGTCGCCCGAGTGCCGGGTGCCCGGATCGAAGCTCTACACGCTGGCGCCGCTGCGCGCCGTGAAGGCGGCCCTTCGTAACGACCGGGCCGTGCGGGTCCTCGTCATCGGTGCGTCGGGCGGTGGAAGCTCGTTCTCGCCCGTCACCAGCTATCCGGTGCGACTGCGCAGCGAACTCGAGAAGCAGTTCAAGGACGTCGAGGTCGAGGTGATCCACCGCGCCCTCGCGGGCGAGATCGGCGCGGGCGCCGCCGGGCTCGTGCGCTCGGCGACCGCCGAGGTCGCGCCTGACCTCGTGGTCTGGCAGGTCGGCACCAACGACGCGCTGGCGCGGGTCGATCTGGGCGAGTTCGCTCAATCCCTCGAAGAGACCGTGATCTGGCTCAAGTCGCATGACATCGACGTGGTGCTCGTGGACCCGCAATACACGGCCACCCTCGGGGCGGACGAGCACTACGGCAGCGTCGGGCGGGTCGTCGGTGCCGCGGCCGCACGCAACAAGGTGCCCCTGGTCCTGCGCTACGAGGCCATGAAGTATCTTGCCGACAAGGGCGGCGGGACGTCCGTGGGCGGATTTGCCCTCAACAATCTCGGCAAGCGCTGCATCGCCGAGCATGTGGCCCGTGCGATCACGGTGGCCGTGGTGAGCGATGATCCTCCCAATGCCGGCAGCGCTCCCTCGCGCTGACGCGGCGAAATTTTTCCGATGTCGTCAATCCTTTCTTAAAGCGAATAATATCCGCGTCCGTTCGGATTGGCCTCGTTAAGGGACCTATGTTAGCTTCTCACAATCGAGGGCTTCGTTCAGGAACCGGAATGACAGTCGTTTATACCGCGCGCCGCTGGAACAGCGTGCGCCGCCTGTCGATCGCCTTGTGTGGGTCGCTCTTCGGTCTGGTTTCCCTTTCGGTGGCATCCCTTGCGTCTGAGGCGCCCTGCGCCATCGCCAAGCCCGTCTTCTCGGCCCGCGAGGGACTGGAGCGGATGGGCGCCGAGCTGCGGCGCAAGGAAGGGATCCGCATCCTCGCCATCGGCTCCTCCTCGACGTCCGGGGTGGGAGCGTCCGCTCCGACTCTCGCCTACCCGGCCCAGCTCCAGACGAAGCTTGTGCAGCTGACGGGACGCACCGACATCGCGGTGGACAATGCCGGCATCGGCGGCGAGGCGGCCGACGTCACGCTCCAGCGGCTCGAAGCCCAGGTGGCCACGGGCGACTACGATCTCGTGATCTGGCAGGTCGGCACCAACGATGCTCTGCGGGGCGCCGACGAGTCGAGCTTCCGGGCCCAGCTCGCCCGTGGTATCGCGGCCGTGCGCCGGGCGAAGGCCGATCTCGTCCTCCTCGATCAGCAGTTCTTCCCCACGGTGAAGGATCCAGCGCGCTACGAGCGCTTCGTCGGGATCCTCGGCGAGGTCGCCCAGGCCGGCCGCGTGCCGCTCTTCTCGCGCTTTGCCCTGATGAAGGCTTGGGGCGAGCGTTCGATGGACGACCTGCGCGCCATGCTGGCCTCCGACGGCTTCCACATGAGCGATCGCGGCTACAGGTGTGTCGCCGAGCTCCTCGCTGGCGACCTGATCGAGGCATCCGCGCCGCAGGTAGCGCGCACCCATGCCGCTACCTTCGCCGCCCGGTAGGCCTCCTCCTCTCCATCCCCGTTTGACGTCACCTGGGTCCGTAGAAGCGCGCCTGGGTGCTTCATCGTGGTTGGGAAGAAATTGCGTTCGATCGTCTGGTTAAGCGTTAGGGTTAAGCTGTCTTTAAATTTTGCCTGCCATGGTGACGACCATCGGATCTTTCGCCAGGGATCGCCCAACGAGTCCCGGCACAATGAAGGGACATGGTTCATGGGCAGCTTCAAGTATCTCGCCGTGGCGGGCTTTGTCGCTGCGGCCTCGACGGCCGCTTCGGCCGCCGACCTCCTGCCGCCACCGCCTCCGGTCTATGCCCCCGTGGCCTCCGAACCGGTCGAGATCGGCGGCGGCTGGTACCTGCGCGGCGACATCGGCGTGGGCGTGACGGCGATCGACAAGTTCGAGAACATCGCGCATGTTCCTGCGCCGGGCTATACCTACGAGGTCGACCGCAAGTCGATCGACGATCAGGTCTTCATCGGCCTGGGCGCGGGCTACCAGTTCAACAACTGGCTGCGCGCCGACGTCACCGGCGAGTACCGCACGACCGCCGGCTTCTCGGCCCTGGAGCGGGCCAGCTTCACGAATACCGGTGTCACCGACGGCTACAACCTCTATACGGGGCGGATCGCCTCGCTGGTGGGCCTCGCCAACATTTACGCGGATCTCGGCACCTGGGCGGGGATCACGCCCTTCGTCGGTGCGGGCGTCGGCGTCGCCCATCACAGCGTCAGCAATCACACCGACCAGGGTCTTGTCGGCTATACGGGCGGTTACGGCGTGGCTGCCGGCCATTCCAAGGCGGGACTCGCCTGGGCTCTGCACGCGGGCCTCGGCTACCAGGTCTCGTCCAACCTGAAGCTTGAGCTCGGCTACCGCTACCTCAACATGGGCGACGTCGACGCCGGCACGGTCCAGTGCCTCCCGGCC
>DATHAU010000089.1:0-2287 GCA_035296545.1 Microvirga sp. | reverse complement strand
AACTTCGAAGGCTACGACCGGCTCAGCCAGATCGACAAATCGGAATGGGAAGTCGTGGAATATGAGGGCCTGAACCCGCAGGAAGCCCTGCAGAAGTTCACGTCGGACCCGGTGAATTTCCGCAACACCCTGAAGCAGCTGGCGGCCAGCGTGTCCCGGTCCGCCGCGACCGTGGCGTTGTAGACGCTCGGTCCCGCTGAGCGCAGCCCATGGCCAAGAAGCTGAAAGTCGGCGACCGGATCCGCCAGTACCGCATCACCAAGGTGTTCGGACCGGGCATGATGGCGATCTCCTACGGAGCGCAGACGCCCTCCGGCGAGAAGGTGTTTCTGAAGCAGTACAAGTCGCCTGCGCCCACCGTGGTCTGGTACAAGGCGTTCGTCGCCTATCAGCACGAGCTCTCCGGCCGTGTCCGAAGCGGCAGGGCGGGCCAGTTCGCGGTGCGCCAGATCGATGCGTTCGAGGAGATGTGGGGCGGGCCCTGCTACTTCCAGGCCTATGAATTCGTCGAGAACGGCGCCGATCTGCAGCAGATGCTCGACGAGGAGCGCGAGCTGCATCGCCGAACGAAGTCGGCCGCCACGAACGACCCTGCGGTGTGGGCCCGTCATGTCACCTGGGCGAAGGTCTTCATGACCGGAATGGCGGCCCTGCACGAATCGAAGATCGTGCACGCCGACCTGAAGCCGGCCAACGCCTACCTGATGCAGGACCCGACCATCAGCTCCGGCTACCAGCTCAAGCTGATCGACATGGATTTCTCGCTTCTGGCGGATCGCCGGGCTCCCTGGCATGGCCACCAGGGATATGTGGGCACGGACAATTACCGGTCCCCTGAGCACATGATCAAGGGCTCCGTGCCGGGGCTCGCATCCGATGTCTTCACCTGCGGTCTGATGCTCTACGAGCTTCTCGCGGGCTATCACCCCTATTGGACCGAGGACCAGGCCGAGTACGCCAGGCTGGTGCAGAGCCATGCCGCCAAGCCCCCTGCGCTCGTCGGAGTGTTGCCGTCGCCGGCGAGCAATGCGGAGGTGAGCTCCATCCTGCACCGCTGTCTCTCCCCTGATGCCGCAGCCCGGCCGACCGCCGCGGAATTGCGCGCGGTCTTGAGCGGACGCGGCGCGGCCCCCTCCGTTGCCAAGGCGGAGCCTGCCCGCACGACGACAGCGGCCGTAGCGGGAAGCAGCCCGCGAAGCGAGGCCGCATTGATCACGTCCGAGAGGATCGAGTTGCTGGGCCCCGACGGCCGGTCGATGCAGGTTGGCATTCGCACGGAACTCGGCAAGACGCTGCTGCGCCAGTTCGGGCCGGACGGCGACTTCTGGGACAGCCGTCAATGCGTGCTGGAACGCCAGTCCGGGAATCAATGGGTCCTGTCCCCCGTCGATGGAACCACGAACGAGACCCTTGTGAACGGCCAAGCGCTCCAGGCACCCCGCCCGCTCAGGCAGGGCGACGTGATCGCGGTGGGTCGCCAGGCCAAGGGCATCGCCAAGATGCCGCTGACCGTGCGGGCCTTGAAATGAGCGCGACGGGCGGCCCTGAAGCGCCTGAGCCGGACCGCCCATGCGAGGAGCCCGGGCACGCGGACGCCGGTCCGGCCGGCTCGGAGACGCCCACGGATCAAACCGGCGCAAGCGATGCGACTGCTGGACCCTCGGAAGCTCCCATAGGAGATGCCGAAGAAGCATCCGGGGCCCCTCCTCCGGTCCCGCCTCCGAGCGGGCTTCCGGGTGAGGCTGGCCCGCTGTCCCCGGACGAGGGTCAGCATCCCGCCCCGATCCCGGAAACGCCCCCCGTCATCGACGTTGAGGACCTCGATTGGCCGGCTGTCCGCAAGGCCGTCAATCCTTCCGCCGTTCGAGCCCATATGCGGGGCATCGTGGAGCGGATGGAGACGTTGCTCGACAAGGCCGGCGGGCCCGGCCTGCTGTTCGACAAGGACCGCGCCGACGGGGCCGACAAGGCAATCCAGGTCCCTGCGCTGGATACCGGGAGCCCCTTATGGATCATCGGCGATCTGCACGGGGATCTCCTGGCGCTGGAGGCGGCCCTGGCGGCGACCCGCGACCCGCGGTCGCAAAACGGGCAGGCCAGGCCGCGGATCGTGTTCCTGGGGGATTTCTTCGACGATGAAGGCTTCGGCCTCGAAGTCCTTCTTCGCGTCTTCGAGCTGATCGTCGAGGCGCCGGATCTCGTCTGCGTCATCGCCGGCAACCACGATGAGGCCTTGTCCTACGACGGCGTGCGCTTTGCCTCGAGCGTCGCCCCGTCCGACTTCACG
>DATHAU010000088.1:0-16547 GCA_035296545.1 Microvirga sp. | reverse complement strand
GCCGAAGCCAGGGAAAAAATCATCCGCAACCTGTCGAACAAAGTCTACCAGCAGAGAACCCCTGATGGCCGGGAGGTGGCTCAGCTCATTCTGCCCGACGCCATTATCGTAACCGTTGCCGACTACCGCCCTGTTTACCTGAACGGCGATGTGTCCAAACCCGGCGAGCAGCCGTTTCGGCCCGGCATGACCGTCAGGCATGCTGTTGCTGTTGCCGGCGGGTACGATGCCCTCCAGATGCGGGGACAGAACCCTCTCTATCAGCGCGTCGACCTGCGCGCCGATTATGAGACCCTGTGGACGGAATTCGCCCGGGAGCAGGCTCGGATCTGGCGCCTGCGAACCGAGCTTGGCTATCGCGACGCCGAGAATCCTAAGAACAAGAAGATCCCGATCTCGCCGGACATTCTCGACCAGCTGATCAAGACGGAGGAAGAGCAGCTCAAGGCCCGGAACGTCGACCGCCAGAAAGAGAGAATTTATCTCGAGAGCAGCATCAAAGGAGCGAATGCTCAGCTCGATGTGCTGGCCGAAAAGAAGAGGAAAGACGAGGAAGCGGTTCAGGCTGACGCTGCCGATTTCGAGAAGGTCCGGGAGCTCTTCCAGAAAGGAATGACAGCGACGACCCGCCTGTCCGAAGCGCGTCGCGCTGCCGTCCTGTCCTCGACGCAAATGCTGCAAACGGTCGTGGAAATCACCAATATCGAGCGCCAGCGGGGCGAGTTCGCAAGACTGCTCGACCGGCTGGACAGCCAGACCCGCATGGAGTCGCTCAAGGAACTGCAGGATGCGAACCTGAAGCTGGAGCAGATTTCAACCCGCCTTCAAAGCACGAGCGAGAAGCTGCGGGTCAAGGGAGGTCGTCCTGAGATCTGGGTATACCGCAAGACCGAGGCCGGCACACAGAATGTGGTCGCCAGCGAGGACATGGAGCTCAGCCCCGGCGATGTAGTCAACATCACCATGCAAACCGAGAACCTTGCGTTGGGGCAGTAGCCATCGGGCACTGATCGGAAGTTCAGGCTCCTGAATCCGATGAGGACGACGTGGAAAACTGCTCCTGAGCAGCGGTTGGAACCACATGTCCCGGAAGGAGCGATCCTCCAGGCTGAAACCGCGTCCTTCCCTTGAAGCGGCTTGGAGATGGATCGCGACCCTCGCGGTCATTCCAGCTGCGAGACGGCCGCCATCCCGCAGGAGTGAAACCCCACCTTCGCAGAGGAGAGATGGGATCTGATCGAGACGTGTTTTGCGAAGCCAGTCGCCTTAGATGGATTGCCGAGCGGCAGCAAATGTTGTGTCTTGATGGCCACTCTCAGGAACTGCGACGCTGAGGAGATGATAGGGGTCAAGCCATCAACGGGGCGATGTGGCCTCTTCATCCCATAAGACGTGCTCACTGTCGCCAGAGGGAAACCCGCAGGACGGGACTCAATCCTCAACCACGAGGCTGATCCGGATCGAAAACACTCTAGGCTTTACCAGCCCCATCCTATCGGCACGCGCTATCGATCGCTGATCTTATTCAGGATGATGGAAACCTTCTCGCGCGGAAGGGAGCGCAAGGCGTTCCACAACCGCTCAGGAGGCGTCCTGCGCGCCTCGGTCACGATGATCAGGTCATTCAACAGGGAGATACTGGCGGCCACATCGGCCGTCTTCTCAAGGGAATGGAAGTCGACGACGACGCAGGCATATTCCCCCTGCACCCTCAAGAGCGCAGCGCTGATGGCCTGGGAAGCGTTCAGATCGGTGATCGCGTGGCTTCCGCGGAACACGAGGACATCGAGGGTTTCCGCACCCACATTGGTGGAAACAAGCTTATGAAAGATGCTTCGATCCTGCGCCGGATCGGGGCTGCCGCCCCGGGGAACCGGCGCCCGCCAGTTCGCATCGATGAGAAGCGTCTTCTGTCCACTCTGCGCGAAGGTTCGGGCGAGATGGGCTGCAATCGATGAAGCGCCCTCCCCTTCCTTGAGAGCCGTGATTCCGATGAGCGAGCCGTTGGAGTTCATCCTTGTCGACTGCAGGTAGACGGCTGCCTTGGCCATTGCATCGCTGATGGTTGCGGAATCTCTCAGATAAGCTTCCTGCAAATCCCCTGCCTTATGGGCGGCCTTCTTCCATTGCCGCTCCTTGATGCGCCTGATCTCTGCCACGCAGTCGAGGCCTGTTGCCCTTTGCAGATCGCTGCAGGTCCGGATGCTACGATCCGTTACCTGGCGCCACAGGGAGCGGGCAAAACCGATGGCGGCCCCGCCGAGGCCGCCGAGGGCCAAGGCGATAAAAGTCGATGGCCAGCTGCGCTCAAGGGGAGGTTCGGCCTGTGTGATGACGCGAGCGCCCGCATAGGGGACATGCTGAACGGCTTCCGTATAGCGCTGCAGAAAGCTGTTATAGAGACCGCGGTAGGTCTCGGTCGTGTTCTGCAATTCCCTAAATCTCTCCCGAGGGTCAGATGCGGGATCAGGGGCCCGCGCGGTCCTGTCCTGGGATGGCTGCTCGGGGTTGAACGCCCTCTCGCGGGCTTCATTCAGGCGATCGCGAAGCTGCGAGATCGCTTCGTCCCTCGCCCGCCGCTTTAGGTCGAGGCGGCTCTCGATGTAAGCCTTCGCGATGGCGTTGGTGATCGCGGCGGCGCGATCCGGGTCACGAGACGTAAAGCCGATGTCCACCGCGTTCGACACGCCGATGCGAGACACGGAAAGCGCATCCTTGACCCTGAGGATCGTAAGATACTGCACGGCCTGCCTTGTTGGCTCCGGGCCGCGCTTGACAAGGATCGGGCTTAGAAAAGGCAATTTCTCCGCCAGGGTCGCACGCAGGCCTCGCACCCCGCGGCCAAATTCAGCATCGTTGGTGAGATCGTACTCATCGACAACCCGGCCGATCACTTCGTTGGATTGGATGACTTGGATCTGGCTGTCGGCATAGGACGCGTCAGCCGGCTCAGGCGCGGTCGGGGTTTCGGAAAATGGCCTGAGAGCTCGGTCTTCCAGAAGAAGGGTTGCGTACGAGGTGTAGTAGGAGCGTGAAGTCAGGGCAAAAGCCAGCCCGGCGCACAACCCGATCATCGCCCACAAGGCGCATCGCCGCCAGCTTCTTCTCAGGAACTGAAGAATGGTTTCGACGTTCAGCGGATCCTGGTTGGTCAGTCCGAACTGGTCGTCCGAAAGCTCGTAGCGATTATGCGCGATCGGTCCTGTCCGCAGCATCTCGGGCACCTCAATGTTCATGGCCGAACCGGGGATTTTGAGCGCCCACTGGGTCCGGGGGCGCTGTTCCAGGGGGCCGCGACGCCGCGGCTTGCAGGCAACGGCTCACGCATCCGCAGCCCCCGTCGCTCGAAGGGCGGCCCGGCCTCTCAAGAAGATGGTTACGAGAAAGAAGACTGTCGATGCCACAGCGGCGATTCCCTCCCCGATGACCGAACTGATGGCGACCGCCATAGCCCCGTCGGTCCAGTAGGACAGCACGTATACGGCCACGAGGAATCCGACCAGACTCAGGACCGCCAGCAGGGCCCATGCCTTCTCGTAGCCGTAGTTGAACATGTACAGATCGGCCATGCAGATCCGCAGATCCATAAGGATCGGCAGGACGCACATGGCGCGGACCAGGGTAATGGCTTGCGTATACTCGTCACCGAACAGGAAGATGATCACGTAGGGCCCGATGAAGTACAAGGCCAGGCTCATGGCGACGGCTATGATGAGCGTCCAGAGGGAGTTCCAGATCAGCACCAGGCCCTGCGCAGGATTGTGGGACGCAAGGTAGGCGACCCTCGGCATCAATGTCTGCTGCAGGATTCCGAAGACCGGCCTGGCGGCGCTGATCAATCTCTCGGCAATAGTGTACTGACCAACCGCAGCGAAGCCGCCGATATGTTGGACGAGGGGCACCGGGAGGATCGAGACGACGCATTGAGCAAGCCAGGAAACGAAGCCGCCCCATCCATCCTGAAGCTGCTTGAAGACGCGTCGTAACGACAGCGACCTGAAGCCCCCCATTCCGATGGCAAGAACATAGGGCAGGCTGATGATGGCGCAGGCCAGCGGAATCGCAGATTGAATGGCAGCAGCGATTCCTGCATCCGAGGGAGATCGAACCAGCAAGAAAAAGCCAAGCAGCGCAAGGACCCGCGCGGCCACGACCGGAATTGCAGCCTGCCAGGTACGCTCCAGCCCCAGAAACAGCCACGAGGGGAAAAGCGTCGCCCCCAGGGCTGAGAGCATGATGCAGATGAAAGTCGGCATATCGATCGCCGAGCTGAAGCTTTCGGCGATCAGCGCGACCACGGCGACTCCGAGACAGAGTATTCCCTTGGCGGCGATGATCTCTGCGAGAAGGGATCGTATGACGACGGGATCGTGCCGAGCCGGCGCTGCAGCCCGCCGCGCCGTCAGGGTGAAACCATAATCGACGATCACGCTGGCAATCTGCGTCAGAGCGAGGATGTAGGCATAACGGCCGAAGGCTGCCGGCCCGAGAACATACCCGGCGTAGGGGAGAATCAAAAGCGGCTGGACGACCTCAGCCGCGTGCATGACCGTTAATCCGGCCGCCTGCCTATGCAGGGTCATGGCTTACCCCGCCGCTAACGGATCCAGGTATAGCGCCATTCCATGAGCAACGCAGCCTACAGCACATATATGGGGGCACCTTCAACCTCTGATTCTTTCTTTCGGCACGTGCGGAGCGTCATGCCCAGGGCGTGAAAAGCGTGTCATGACATTTCCATCCACTCTCCGGCTTTGGCGCTTGCCAGGGCACATGCCGGAGCCGGCTCAGCGGCCTCGGCCGCCCTGCTACTCTGCTGCGTTACGGATCCGGCCAGCCCCTCTTGCGGACCGTTTCGAGAAGAGGAAATCCTGCAGGGTTCCGATAACGAAGATCGTATTCGTGATAAAGTATCTCTTGGCAAGCCGCCGGGGGTCTTGCGCCATGCGGTGCACCCATTCCAAGCCGGATCTCTGCATCCATTCAGGAGCACGCTTGATGACACCTGCATGAAAATCGAACGCAGCCCCTACTCCCACCATGACGGCGTTGATGCGTCCCCGATGGGCATGCATCCAGGCTTCCTGCTTGGGGCAGCCGAGTCCCACCCAAACGATCCCAGCGCCGGAACTGTTGATCTGTTGAACAATGGCGGCATCCTCCTCGTCCGTCAGGTCACGAAACGGCGGCGAGAAAGCGCCTGCAATGTCGAGCCCCGGGAATTGCGAGCGCAATGCCTCTTGGAGCAGGGAAAGGCTGGCCGGGGTGCCGCCGTAGAGAAAGATCTTCTCTCCGGTTTCAGCCGCGCGCCGGCAGGCCTTCAGCATGAGATCAGGTCCGCTGATCCGCTGCTGATCCGGATGCCCCTTTCCCTTGACCGTCCAGGCGACCGGGGCTCCATCCGGCGTGACCATATCGGCATTCATGAGGCTCTGCGCATGCGCCCGGTTCTGCCGCGCCGTCACAATGCTGTGCACGCTGCAGATACAAACGACTTTGCTCTCGCGCTCTGAAGCCCACTCAAAGATCCGGTCGACAGCCTCTTGCCAGTCGATAACATCGACTGGCACATCGAGGACGTTCTCAGTCACACGTCTTTTCGAGATCTGACTTACGACTATGGGCTGAGTATCTGTCATGGGTGGGCTATCGGTCCTTGGAGCTGAGGCTGATCAAGCAGACTGCCGTTGAGACATGAATTTATGGGAGCTTGCCGTCGAGAGCTATCGCTCCGAAGAGTTAAGCCTTGCGGGGCAGTCCCCAAATTCGATGTAGAGATGACCTGAAACGCTCCAGTCTCTAAGACGTTCCAGCCGAAGATCTTGGATCAACTACTCCAAAGTCATTCATCGATAGAATGTTCCGACTGCACCGAGCCGGAACTACTTGACGCTTCATTCACTGGCAGAAACGTCCCATCCGAAATGCAGGCGGACAGGGGAGCGCGGCACGAAGTTTCGAGCCGTGAACGACCAGCCTGCTTTCACCGCATCCAGATCCCAAATCAGATTCTGAGGGTTCGCGAGATTGTAATAGGCACAATCCGTGACCGTATGCTTCTCCGCCCTCTCCGACCGCAGGGTATAGATGGACAGGCTGTTGGATGTGGGCGCATCTCGGCTGTCACGGGGTGAATTATACGTGTCGCGCGTGCGGCACCTATGAAACCGGCACCCTCCTGATCCGACATCATCGTTCGGAACAGCCGCAAAGGCTCCGTTTCCCTGCTGCACGGCGTCGACATCCTCCACCAGGCAATCGAAGCTCCCCTCGACCATCACGGCAAACCCGGTCGGACTGTTGTTGTATGAGACGAAGCCTCTTCTGATGATGGTTTTGTTGGAGCGAAACACCGAAATGTTGTCTTCGGTCCAGGAAGATGGACCGTTCTCCCCGGAAAAATCCTCGAGCAGCGAGTTGGGCGACTCGCTGAACTGCACATTCTGTCCGCGCGGGAACGGGCCGCGGGCATCATGGAGCTCCACGAAGCTCAGGCGCGATCTGGGGCTCTCATCAAGACGGATATTCGATGCTCCCCGGGACGCCCTGATACGAGCCAGGGAGGCGCCGGGGCATCTCACAAGATTGACATTGTTCCGGTACTCGTCCGGCCCGACGCCCCTGGGCGGCGCCCCTGTATGGTCGATTTCGAGGTTCTCGAGAGCCAGGCGGGCGCTACCGTCCGCATGAACGCCGTGACCGCCCGCGTGTCGGATGCGGCAATGACGGACCGTCACCCCATCATGAACAATCGAGATGGCGTGTCCGGAACTCGCCTCGATATCGAGGTTCTCGATGACCTGCCCGTCGGCCTGGGACTCGATGGGTCCGCTGGGCTTCAGCGTGAGGCGGGACGTGCGTTCCATGGGGCTGCGCCGGGATGGGGACGCCCCACCGGGAAACGGCGCAGCTTGGGATTGGCCCCATGCAGGACGGACCACGCCCAAGCTCAGAAAACCAGTCAGCAGGTGACGGCGGTCCATGCCAGTTCCTATATGGATGAGAGTGCCTAAACGGCCGCGCTTGCTGCAGGCTCGCCCGACGGCGAGGGTTATAACGCTGCATATCGCGAGACGCAGAGGCAAAGCATTACAAACTCATGGTGTGAGGCCAAGATCCATTCGGTACAGATAAGGGAGGTAAAGGGGTATCACCAATGATCCGCTCGCAAAGGGGTAAATTCCCAGAGCAGACGTCGTCGTTTTAGCCTGCTCGCGCATTGAATGATCAGGTTTCCCCAACGTTTGACCTGCAACTTCCCATGCGGTGCCTCCTTCGTAGCTCTTAAGGGACCTTTGAATGTTCGAGCTTTGCCTTAAGAAAGATGGGAAACGAGCCATTCACGATGGATAAGGTAACGATCAGGAAAATGGATTTGCACGCTGAAAACTTCGCCGTTCCAGAGACGATTTCCAGGCGTTCTCGCACGCTGTTGCCCAAGCCGCTGTCGCTCCCAGAGGTCAGCAAGCGCAGTGTCGACTTCTCCATTGCGGCGGTGGCGCTTTTCCTCCTGCTGCCCTTGCTGATCTTCGTCGCCCTTGCGATCAAGTTTGACTCCCGCGGTCCCGTTTTCTTCTGGCAGAGCCGCAGGGGCCTCAACGGCCATCCTTTCAAAATCATCAAGTTCCGAACCATGAAGGTCATGGAGGACGGAAGCATCGTTCAACAGGCGAAGCGCGACGACAGTCGGGTGACGCGGGTCGGCCGCTGGCTTCGCCGGACCAGCATCGACGAGTTGCCGCAACTCATCAATGTTCTCAAGGGAGACATGTCGCTGGTCGGGCCTCGCCCGCACGCCATTGCCCATGACGAGTATTACAGCCAGCTCGTTGACAATTATAACGGTCGCCAAGCGGTGAAACCTGGCATTACCGGATGGGCTCAGATCAATGGGGCCCGTGGTGAAACGCCGGAGATCACCGACATGAGGCGTCGGGTGGAGTTCGATCTTTGGTATATACGCCACAGATCGCTCAGACTGGATTTGAAGATCATCGTTCTGACCGCAATCCAGGTTCTTCGATCCCCCGATGCTTTCTAGATCCCCCCTTCGGACTCAGCCTTGGGCTGTAACTTTCGAACATCAGCCGTTTCACGCCGCTGAAGATGGTAGCGTTCCGAATTCCTGGAGACGGTAATGAGCATCGGTCGTTTCGTCGTACTTCACCATCGGGGCGAGTGGCTTGTGACTTATGGAAACAGCGATCCAGCCGCGTTCACGACCCGTGAAGAGGCCGAGAGCTCGGCTTTCAGCGCGGCCGACACTCTGGCCCTCAACGGACATCCTGTTTCCGTTGTCATCCTGCCCGAAGGGCTTGATGCGGGTCCGGAGGACTACGGAGCGATGCGTGAGCGCCTGTCCGTCAGCAAAGCGCTATGAGGCCACTGTCCTTCGAAGACACCAGGCAAGATCCCGCAGCATGACACAGGTTCAGGACCTTCGATGAAGACGTGAGAGGCCTGTCACTTTCGGCTCTTACCTCATCAGGCCTGGCTCGATGCACACAATAGTTGCTGCGGATGCCCACTGGCGGTTTATCGTGAAGCTACTGTAATGGCAGGTGAAAGAATGCCCCAAAGCCTGATGACCGACCATGGGAACGGAGTCGTCTTCCTCGCGCTGGCCCGCAACTGCGCAAGATATCTGCCCGCCTTCTTCGATTCCCTCGAGCGGCTCTCCGCGGAAGGGATTTCGGTGGCTGCCGTGGTGGGAGAGAACGGCTCGACGGACGGCACCCTGGAACTTCTCAAATCGGCCGGAGCGCGAGCAAGGCACGTCTCTTACTTTGACACTTCCTTCATTGAGCGCATCCCTGGAGCCCAGCGGACGCGCCGCCTGGGCGAGGCGAGATCGGCGCTGGCGCGCTTTGCCGCCGAACATTATCCAGAGACCAAATATATCTGCGTCATCGACGTGGACAACGTGCTTCTCACGATGCCGTCGCCGCAATCCTTCCTGGCCTCAGCCGAGAAGCTATACGCCAGAAGCGATATTTTCGGCGTTTCGTCCGTCTCCTATCCCTACTACTACGATCTTGCCGCCCTTCGCTGCGATGAATTCTTCACGGAGAACGTCCTTCCCCTGATTGCGGAGAACAAGCGCAACATTCTGAGATATTATAGCTTCATGCAGGAGAACGTTTATCGCGTACAGCGTGACTTTACCGCCTCCGACATCAGGCTGTGCGAGTCGGCTTTCAACGGTCTCTGCATTTACAAGCCCGCCGACTACCACCTGGCGTCCTATGTCGATCCATCGATGTCGGACGTCTGCGAGCATGTCATCCTGAATCTGGGCATTCATCGCGCAACGGGACGGAAGGTTCTCGTTGACGACAGCCTTGCTGTAGCCATGCCGGATGAGCATGGCCCACAAAGCTTGCCTTACTTTGTTGGCAGTCGCGCCCTCAAGCTGGCGCAGCGGAGCATCCAACGCCTCCGTCGCTGATAGCCATTTGGCAGCCCAGCGAGCCGCATGACCAGGGGCAGGGTCAAGCACTCAATCGGTAGAAGCTCGAAATGATGGCTCGCAGATCGGCAAAAGCCGTGGCCATCTGGTAGCTGATGAAGAAAGCGGCCGTGTAGAACACCGCAGGCGCCCTGCTCTCCCACAGGAGCAGAGCGCGCCCCAGGGTCATCCCCCAGGGTACCTGACTCAGCCACACCACGAGAGCAGCGATGGCCACGCTTCCCAGGAGGTCGGCCGGATAGTGCAGCCCCTGGTAAATGCGAGCTGCATCGACCAAGAGCGTGTAGGCCATCGCGAGGAGGCCCAGTCTTGGACGGACTAGGAAAATGACAATCGCTAAGCCGGCGAACAGGGTGGCGCGCTCGCTCGGGAAGGTGTTTGCGGCCGACCTGATGATTGCACCGACCGCCTCGCCGGGATGCTGCAAAGCCGGGTCGTAGATCGGCCTCGGGTAAGTTGGAAAATGGCGCTGGAGAAAGCGACCGATGATCCCTGCCAGGATGGCTCCCGAGACGCCGACGGCGATCATGGTGCGCGAGGGGGGCCCATCCTTGAACCAGCAGTACCAAAGCAGAGCGACGATGATGACCCCGTGCAGGGTCGCGTTCTCAGTGAGGATTTTGGCCAGTTCGGTTAGAAGCTGGTGATCCCTGGACACTACAGCCAGGAGCCTTGCCACTGGCCTGTTGAACCATTCCGGGTTCAGGGTGAGAATGATGGCTCCCGTAAGCAGGACCAGAGACGAAATAACATTTCGTTTGTAGCGATAATCAGCGGACCCGCCTAGGACCAGTTTGGCCTCGTTACGGCTCTCAAACGCACGGCTCATCAATTTCTCCAGGGGCGTAAGCCGTTGACGACTATGCCTAAGCTTATGATTGCCCACACCCCAGTTCCCAACACTTTTGTTCCCTCGGGGTTCTCAGGGCACCTCTCATATATGTTGCGAAGCACAATCTTTAAGTTCTTTGATGCGCCTGTAGAACATCGCTAAAGTATCGAATGGATCTTCAAGCCCCCAACAGGGCTTAGCGAAGGGGCCCAATCGAGGTACTATGTATAAGCGCTTGCGTCACTAATCTTAGGCCTAAGGCATCTACCGTTTGAGGCGTATCATTATGGAAACTGGCATGTAGGCGGAATGGGTGCTTTTCGGGAATCCGCTCGGCCCTGCAAGCCGCGACTTCCAGGCTGGTAAGAAAAAGCTTCGATCGTTCACGTCAGTTCGCACACTGCAGGGATATTGAGTGCATGCGCAAAATCATTCCAGTTCTCATGTCTGGTGGAAACGGGAGCCGGCTATGGCCTTTATCCCGCGAGGCCTACCCGAAGCAGCTGCTCCCGCTTCTGGGTGAGAGCAGTCTCCTGCAGGAGACGGCCAAGAGGGTTCTCGATTCGCCGCTTTTCGAGCCGGTTATGGTCATTGCCAATACGGAGCATCGCTTCATCATCGCGGAGCAGCTCCGAAAAATCGGCTGCCAGGAGTGCAAGATCATTCTGGAGCCTGTGGGCCGCAATACAGGACCTGCAGCAGCGGTCGCCGCCATCCTGGCTGCTCGCCGCGACCCGGACAGCATCATCCTCCTGATGCCGGCCGATCACAGTATTGACGACGTGCCTGCATTCCATGCGGCAGTGGAAGCGGGCCTGCATGCGGCAAAGGACGGCGCCCTCGTGCTGTTCGGGGTCACGCCCACGAGCCCGGTGACCGGCTACGGCTATATCCATCATGGCAAGGCCTCCTACAGCAGCAACGTGCATCAGGTCGTCAGCTTCAAGGAGAAGCCCGATCGCAGAACGGCCGAGGAATACGTCGCCTCCGGCGAACATGCCTGGAACAGCGGCATCTTCCTGTTGCCGGCACGGGAGTTCCTGAAGGAGCTCGAGCGCCAGAACCCGCAGATCCTTCAGGCGTGCACGGAGGCCGTCGACGGCGCCGTGACGGATCTCGATTTTCTGCGCCTTGCTCCCGAGGCCTTCCAGAAAGCTCCCAATATTTCCATCGACCATGCAGTGATGGAAGGCACCTCCAAGGCTGTCGTGGTGTCTGTGGACTTCAGCTGGTCGGATATCGGAAGCTGGTCGGCTCTCCACGAAAAGGCAAAGCAGGACAAGGACGGAACGGCATCCATCGGCGATGTGGTCACGATCGATGCGAAAGGGTGCTATATCCGGTCGGACGGCCCTCTCGTGGGCGCCGTGGGCGTCGACAATCTCCTCATCGTTGCGACCAGCGACGCGATCCTGGTCGCCAACAAGGATCGCGACCAGGACGTCAAGGCCCTGGTCGAGAAGCTCAAGGCCGCAGGACACTCCGCAGCGCTGAACACGCCGCGCGTGCACCGCCCCTGGGGCTTCTTCCAGTCCCTGGAACTCGGAGATCGTTTCCAGGTCAAGCGGATCACGGTCGAACCGGGGGCGAAGCTATCCCTCCAGAAGCATTTCCATCGTTCCGAGCACTGGGTGGTCGTGAGCGGCACGGCGCTCGTGACCCGCGACGACGAGGTGACGCTCCTGCGCGAGAACGAGTCGATCTATCTCCCCCTGGGATGCATGCATCGGCTGGAGAATCCGGGACGCGTCCCGCTCGATCTGATAGAGGTGCAATCCGGAGCCTATCTTGGCGAGGACGACATCGTCCGTGTCGAGGACGTTTATGCCCGCAAATAGCAGATCGCAGCGTTATTACAGATCAACAAGCCTAGGAGCAACAAAGGGGGCGGTCAACGCCTCCTTTAACTGGTATATTACCTGACAGTCGCGCTTCTCGTACACTCCCTTACAGGCTTTACCTGATGACTGTGATTGATAGCTATGACGCCTCGGGCAGCACTGCTGCGCTCAGGCGTCCGAGTGATCCTTTAACGCCTACGATCTTTCACGAACCCTGGTGGCTCGAAGCGGCAACAGGGGGACGTTATGAAGAGGTGACTGTCAGTTCGGGCGGTCGAACTGTAGGGCGCCTGCCATTTCTACGGACGGAGCGGCTCGGCTTCACCGCCTGCATCTTACCGGATGTGACCCATTTCCTCGGCCCGGCGATCAATGAGGGAAATGGCGGAACAGTAAGCCGCAATCTGCGCCGGGGTGAGATCACACGTGACCTGATCGACAAGTTGCCGCGATCCAGCTTTTTCTATCAGCGCCTCCATAGGGGTGTCCCGGATGCTTTGCCCTTTGAGCAGCGCGGCTTCCAGATCGAGGCCAAGTTCACCTACGAGGTCGCACCGGGTCCTGAGGCGCAAATCTGGCGAAATATGCGCGACAAGACTCGAAACGTCATCCGCCGCGCCGAGGAGCAGACTGAACTTGTTGATCTCGAGCCGGCAGCCTTCTGCCGCTTATACGAGTCCAATCTCCATCGCAGAGGAAAATTCTTCAACTACATGTTCAAGGGCAATACCCTGCCCATATTCGAAGCTGCCTTGAGCCGGGGCCAAGGGCGCCTGCTTGCCGCAAGAGATCGCAGCGGAGCCCTGTCGGCGGCGATCTTCTTCGTTTGGGACGAGGGCGCCACCTATTACACCCTTACCACCCGAGCCCCCGAAACCCAGAACGGCGTCGTCAGCCGCCTCATTTGGGAGGCCATGCGGGAGAGCGCCGCGCGAGGACGGGTTTTCGATTTTGGCGGAGTTGGCACGAGTGGAAGTGTGCTGTTCTACACGGCATTCGGAGGCGAGGTCCGCCCACGATATCTCGTACAGCGCGCCACGCCGTTTTACGGTGCCGCGCGCTCCTCCGTGGCAAGTTCGCGCAAGCTTATCGACAGCCTAAAAGGGCTTTACGCGCGGGCGTGACTAGGAGCCACGAATATATCGAGTTCTTATATGGATGAGTTGAGGAAAGTGACAGGACTGATGTCATAGGACAAGGGCGTCAGAAGCGACTTGCACCCGGTGACCCCAGCTCTCGAAGTTGCTCGGAGCCCGTGTGCAGGTATTGACGCTCCATCTGCTCATATCATCGATAAACGTTGAACTGTGATCAGCATGGCAAGGTATATACGCTAGAGTAAGGATCAACATGAAGGGACCTGGGTTCGACATTTTTGCGCATGCTGAAGCTCTCTTTCCCCTTTGCCGCAGCATCACCGGCGATGGCCTGCGACAAACACTGAAGTACATTGGATCCCATATCCCTTTAAAAGTGCATGAGGTTGCGTCGGGAACAAAGGTTCTCGATTGGGAGGTTCCCCCCGAATGGACTGCACGTAGCGCTACTCTCCAGACATTGTCGGGGCAGGTCGTCGTAGACTTTTCTGAAAACAACCTACACCTGCTCCAGTACAGCAGACCCATCAACAAAATCGTCGCGCTCGACGAACTCCAGAACCATCTTTATAGCATTCCTGAGCAGCCGGACCTGATCCCATACAGGACAGCATATTACACCGACACTTGGGGGTTCTGCTTATCCCACCGCAAGCGCGAGGCCTTATCGGATCCCGCCTATAAGGTGGACATAGACACCACAGTTGCACCTGGCAGCCTGTCCTACGGCGAATGCTTTCTCCCTGGGGAAGAACCTGCGGAGGTTCTAATCTCTGTTCATTGCTGTCACCCCTCGCTGGCCAACGACAATCTGTCTGGGATTAGTGTTGCCATCGAGTTGGCTCGCAAGCTCGAGCGCCAGAGGCGCCGGTTGAGTTATCGGTTCGTATTTATTCCCGGCACGATCGGGGCGATCACATGGCTACACTTCAATCGTAATGCAGCGAGCCGAATTCAACATGGATTGGTACTCACCTGCGCGGGAGATCCGGCTCCACCGACATATAAACGATCGCGACGCGGCAACAGCCCCATCGACCGATACGCCAGCTACGTCCTGGCTCAGGAGGGTCACAGTGACCGCGTGCTTCCGTTCGTTCCATATGGTTATGACGAAAGGCAGTATTGCTCTCCAGGTTTCAACCTGCCTGTTGGTTGCCTCATGCGCTCTCCGAACGGCACTTTCCCCGAGTATCACACCTCGGCTGACAACTTATCCTTCATAAGACCGGACGCATTAGCCGATACACAGCGCATCGTCGAACGCATCCTGATGATCGCCGAACACGACAAAACCGTTGTCAATGTCCAGCCCTTCGGCGAACCTCAACTCGGCCGACGTGGATTGTATCGGCCTGTTGGCGGACAAAGCAGTGGGGACAATAGTTCAGAATTCGATCAAATGACGTTGCTATGGGTTCTCAACCTTTCGGACGGAAGTCATTCCCTCCTGGACATCGCGGAGCGTTCCGGGACCCGTTTTGAGGCTGTCGTTGCTGCCGCCAACGCACTTCAAGTAGCCGGGCTACTCGCAGATCATCAATTGCAAGAGCTTAGAGCGGATGCATCGGCAACACGGTGATATCCGAAACCTGGGCTGAACTCGATAGGAGTAAGCTCGCGAGTATCATCAAAGCGATATCATGAGGTTGTATAAGAGTGCCGGGCGCCGCAACAAGTCCATCCTGCGCCAGGATCGCGTCTTGCATCGGAGTGTCCGTACGCCCTGGGAACACGCTCAGAACTCGGATCCCATGTGGGTTCAGCTCACGGCGCAAGGAATCCGTCATCACCCGCAAACCGTGCTTGCTGGCCGCATAAGCTGGAGCGGGGCTTCTGGCGGTCTGCAAACCAGCTGTGGAGTTAACGAAAACGACTTGTCCCGGTGCAGCCCGCAAAGCGGGAATGCAGGCAGTCGTGAGAAGAATTGGCGAGTGAAGATTGATAGCCTCAAGTGAAGTCCAGGCCGAGTTTGGGGTCTCAGACACACCTCCCCGCAGATACATTCCGGCGCAATGCACTAAGACGTGCAACTTCGATGGAAGGGCCGATACGACGGCAGCTTGACCTGTCTCTGTCGCAAGGTCTGCAGCCAGGACCGTCGCGTGCGCCCCCGCCTCCCGAGCAACGGCACGCAGGGTCTCCTCTCGTCTTCCAACGAGCAGGAGCTGCATGCCGCAACGCGCTAAAGTCAGCGCCACTGCTCGGCCAATGCCGCTGCCCGCTCCTGTCACTACAGCACTTTGTCCTGACAAGGATCGCGTGCAGAAGAGGTCCGAAGCAGGATCTTCCATTATGGAATGGCCTTGATGAAGTCCCTATGAAAACTGTTCAGAATACCTCCAACCGCGGGATGGCCACGACGAACTGACCAGCCCAGCTTCGGATTTCCGACATTTGCGCCGCAATCTCGCTTTTCAAGTTCCATGGCAAAATCAGAAGGTAGTCAGGTTTGAATTCTTGGATCGCTGATGGACCGAGGATTGGGATTCGCGTGCCCGGCAGGAGCAATCCCTGTTTGTGTGGATTTCTGTCGACTGTAAAGGCAATAAGTTCTGGGCTGACGCCGCAGTAGTTAAGCAACGTGTTCCCTTTGGCGGGAGCGCCATAAGCAGCGACACGCTTGCCGCGGCGGCGCGCATCGTGCAGAAACTCTACCAGCACGTCCTTGCAAGCGACCACGTTTTCTGCGAAGCGCCTGTAGGTTTCTATGTCATTCAGTCTAGCGCGGTTTTCCGTCAGCAACATCGCGTCAACGCTGTCTGCTATCGGCAAAGCCCCATTCGCAGCATGGCGCAAGTAGACCCGCAGCGATCCGCCATGGGTCGGAACCTCCTCGACATCGAACAGGGTCAGGCCGTGCCTGGCAAATAGCGCCTGAACGACCGATAGTGACAAGTAGGAGAAGTGCTCGTGGTAGATGGTGTCGAACTGGTTCTCTTCGATCAAGCGCAGCAAGTGGGGAAACTCGAAGGTCGCAACACCACCCGGAGCAAGAAGGATTCGAAACCCCTCAACGAAGTCATGTATATCGGGAACATGCGCCAGGACATTATTCGCCGTCATCAAGTCGGCCGATATGCCCTGCTGGATCAGGAGGCGTTGGGCTGTTTCCACTCCGAAGAACGCAACTTCTGTCGGAATGCCCTTTTCGATCGCAGCACTTGCTACGTTCGCTGCAGGATCGACTCCGAGAACAGGGATTCCCTGCTGTTTGAAGTATTGCAACAAGTACCCGTCGTTGCTCGCAACCTCAACAACCTTTGAATTCGCCCCCAAACCGAAGCGGCTGATCATACGGCTGGCAT
>DATHAU010000087.1:0-20070 GCA_035296545.1 Microvirga sp. | reverse complement strand
GGCCCGGGCCATGGCCAATTTCGGCCTGTCGGAGCTGCGCCTCGTCTCCCCCCGCAACGGCTGGCCCAAGAAGGGCGCCCATTCGGCCGCGTCGGGAGCGGTGCATGTGCTGGAGGCGGCAAGGCTCTACGACACCGCCCGGGAGGCCATCGCCGACCTCAACTACGTGTTCGCCACCACCGCACGGGAGCGGGGCCAGATGAAGCGGGTCTTCGCCCCCGAGGCGGCCATGCGGGAGGCGCAAGGGCGGACCGGGGAGGGGCAGGGGGTCGGCATCCTGTTCGGGCGGGAGCGGACGGGGCTCGAGAACGACGAGGTGTCGCTTGCGGATTCCATCGTGACCTTTCCGGTCGACCCGAAATTCTCCTCCCTGAACCTGGCCCAGGCCGTCCTGCTGGTGTCCTACGAGTGGCACAAGCTCGCGACCGGCGGCGCGCTGCCGTTTTCGGGCGAGATCCGCTCCCCGCCCGCCCGGCGGGAGATGCTCACCTCCTTCTTCGACTACCTGGAGGCCGAGCTGGAGGCGGTGAACTTCTATCCCGAGGACAAGAAGCCGATCATGGCCCGCAACATGCGGGACATCTTCCACCGTCTCGCCATGACCGAGCAGGAGGTGCGCACCCTGCGGGGCGCGATTCGCGCGCTTGCGGAGGGCCGCCGGTTGAGGAAGCCTTAATCCAATCGTGGCTTTATCACGGCGGTACCCTATGTTGCTGGGGTTGATAGAGTTGACGACCATGCGCCGCTGCTCCCTCTTGCCTGTCCTGCTCCTTGGCGCCGGCCTTGCCGCTTCCGGCGCGCAGGCGGCCACCCCGCCGCAACAGCCTGAGCAGGGGCCGGGCGGACGCGATTACAAGATCGCCGCCGTGGCCAAGCGGGCCATCGGCACGGCGGGCTCCGGCACCTATGTGTTTCACGGCACCGAGACGCCCGCCGCCCCGCGCCCGGTGGCGGTGTTCTTCCATTCCTGGGGCGGGGTGAATCCCGCCCTGTACGGCGGCTTCATCGACCATCTCGCCCGCAACGGCTATCTCGTCCTGTTCCCGCGCTTCCAGGAGGTGAACCGCTCCCGCCCCGCCGACGCCTCGGGCCTGGCCGAAACCCTGCTCCGCGATGCGCTGGCGGCCCTGGCCGAGGACCCGGTCGCGCGGCCGGACCCCAAGCGCGTGGCCTTCATCGGCCATTCGGCCGGGGTGCCCATCGCCCTCAACGTGGCGGCGGGCGCAGGGGCGAGCCAGCTTCCGCCGCCGAAGCTGATCTTCGGCCTGATGCCGGGCGGCATCGCCTCCGACGAGAAGGAGCGCGGGGTTCTCCTGCGCGACCTCTCGGCCCTGGACGCCTCGACCCTGCTCATCGCCATGAGCGGCGACCGGGACTACCTTCCGGCCGACCGGGCCGCCCGCCGGATCTTCGAGATGGCGACCCCCGTTCCGGCCACCCGCAAGCTGTTCATGCGGGCAAGCTCCGACGATCACGGCTATCCCACCATGACGGCCACCCTGGCCTCCCCGGGCTCCCCGAAAGCGGAGTACGACGCGGCCGCCATCAAGGTTCCGCCCGATCCGCCCCGCGATCCCAAGCAGAAGAACGCCTGGCGCTGGAGCGCCGACATGGCCCTGTCGGGACCCCAGACCATCCTGACCCAGCAGCTCGGCAGCAACGGCACCGACACCCTGGACTACCTCGCCTTCTGGAAGACCTTCGACATGGCGGCGGAGGCCGCCTTCGCCGGTCGGGACGCCGCCGTTCTCACCCGCGACCCGAAATTCATCGACATGGGCAACTGGAGCGACGGCTGGCCCGTGCGCCGCCTTTCGGCCCAGATGCCCAAGGTGGAAGGGCAGCAGGAGAAGCCCGAGCCGGGTCCGCGCCGCAGGCTGAACATGAACCCCGCCGAACCCCGCCCGGGTTCGCCCGATGCTGTGAAAAACTCCCGTTTGTAGGCGTCGCCCATGCGTATCGATCTTCTGGCCGGAACATCCTATAACCCTGCCGCCATGCCGTCCCCCGTTCCCACCATCCTGGTCTTCGACTCCGGTCTCGGCGGCCTGACGGTGTTTTCCGAGGTGCTGAAGGCCCGCCCCGACGCCCGCTTCGTCTATGCGGCGGACGACGCCGGCTTCCCTTACGGGCGTCTGAGCGAGCCGGTCCTGGTCGCCCGGGTGCTTGCCGTCATGGAGCGGCTCATCGGCCTTTACGATCCCGAACTGGTCGTGATCGCCTGCAACACCGCCTCGACCCTGGTGCTGCCCCATCTGCGGGAGCGCTTCTCCGTGCCCTTCATCGGCACCGTTCCGGCGATCAAGCCGGCCGCGCGGGCGACGCGCACGGGCTACGTCACCGTGCTCGCCACCCCGGCCACCGTGGCGCGGGACTACACCCGCGACCTGATCGAGACCTATGCGGGCGGCTGCAAGGTCAATCTCGTGGGCTCCCGCCGGTTCGCGGGCTTCGCCGAGGCCGAGTTGGCGGGCGCTCCCGTGTCCGACGGGGAGTTGCTGGCGGAGCTGGAGCCCTGCTTCGTCCAGGACAGCGGGGGCCGCACGGACGTGGTGGCCCTGGCCTGCACCCATTACCCCCTGCTGCTGCCGCGCCTGGAGAACCTCGCCCCCTGGCCGGTGACCTGGATCGACCCGGCGCCCGCCATCGCCAAGCGGCTGATCCAGCTCATCGGCCCTCCCGTGCCGGGCCACGAGGCGGATGAGAACGAGGCCCTGGCGGTCTTCACGGGCGGCGGCATCGGCGCGCCGCTCCGCGAAGCCTTGCGGGACCGGGGCCTGCCGCTGGTGACGGTGGAGGACATGCCGCTCCTGCAGGGGTGAGGGCGGGCAGGGGGGCAGGGGTTAGTAGTTGGTGGTGAGTGGTGAAGAGTTGGGGTTGACGCGCCACCTGCCTCGGACCATCGCCACCAACTACCAACGACCAACCATTGACTTTCCCCCGCCTTTCGCCTAAACCCCGCCCAGTCGCGCGGCTCTCAAGGGGCCGCGTTACTTTTTACGCACCCGTGGCCCGGCTCTAAGTCGGCCTGTCGTCCCGAAGGGGAAGAGGAGGGCGCGTTCCTCGCCAATCGACAACCAAGAGGAACAGCGATGTCGAAGCGCATTCAGGCCAAGCACAAGCTTGACCGCCGCATGGGCCAGAATATCTGGGGCCGCCCGAAGAGTCCCGTGAACCGCCGCGAATACGGCCCCGGCCAGCACGGCCAGCGCCGCAAGGGCAAGATGTCCGACTTCGGCACGCAGCTGCGCGCCAAGCAGAAGCTCAAGGGCTACTACGCCAACATCACCGAGAAGCAGTTCCGCCGCTACTACGCGGAGGCGATCCGCCAGAAGGGCGATTCCGGCGAGAACCTGGTCGGCCTGCTCGAGCGCCGTCTCGACGCGGTGGTGTACCGCGCCAAGTTCGTGGCGACCCCCTTCGCCGCCCGTCAGTTCGTCAATCACGGCCACGTGAAGGTGAACGGCCGCCGCGTCAACATCGCGAGCTATCTCGTGAAGGCCGGCGACGTGATCGAGGTGAAGGACAAGTCGAAGCAGCTCGAAGTCGTCCTCGTGGCGAGCCAGCTCGCCGAGCGCGACGTGCCGGACTACATCGAGGTCGATCACTCCAAGATGTCCGCCCGCCTGACCCGCATCCCGACCCTCTCCGAGGTGCCCTATGCGGTGCAGATGGAGCCGAACCTCGTGATCGAGTTCTACTCGCGCTGATCCTCGCGAGAGCGATGCTCAAAACGGAAAGGCCGCCCCATGGGGCGGCCTTTCTGCTGTCTGGGCTCACGCATTGTCCGCAACGGCGGATGCAACCTTCCATGAACCGGAGTTCCTGGAGGCCCCTCCTGACGGCTACTGCGGCTGGGCCGGAGCCTGCTGTCCGCCGCCCTGGCCCATGGGGCCATACTGCATCATGCCGCCCCTGCGGCCATGCTCGTGGCGGCGACCACGGCGCTCGCGCCACCCCTCGATCCACCCTTCAGGCTGGAGCCAAACGGCTCCGGCCCGAAGGCGCTGGCTGTTTGACAGGTCGTCCCACGAACCGCCCCGGCGGGCGTCTTCATCCGAGGCGCTTGAGGAACCCTGCGAAGCGCATCAGGCCTTCCGGCCAGGGGCCGTGGCCGCTCTCCGTGTTGAGATGCCCCGCATCGCCGGCGTCCACGATGGCCGAGCCCCAGGCATAGGCGAAATCCTCCGCCTTCGCGAAATCGCAATGGGGATCGGTCCGGCTCGCCACGAGCACGGACGGGAAGGGCAGGGGATCGTGCGGAATCGGCGCGAAGGCCCGGTCGATGGCGGGAACGAAGCCCGGCCGCTCCACGTCCGGCAGCCCGACCAGGAACGCGCCCTGAACCCTGTCCCGGGGCAGGAGGGGAGCCGCATGGGCGATGGCCACCACGCCGAGGCTGTGGCCGACCAGCACGACGGGCCGCCCGGCCCGCTTCACGTCCCTGGCGATCCGCTCGACCCAGGCGTCCTTGACGGGAGCGTCCCAGTTGTCCTGCTCGATCCGGCGCGCGGTGGAGAGCTGGCGCTCCCACCGGCTCTGCCAATGGTCCGCGCCGGAATTCTCATGGCCCGGAACAATGAGGATATCGCAATCGGAGGTTTTCATGATCGGCAGGTAAATGTCCCCGAGGCTGTCTTCAAGCTGTGCTCTTCAATTCCATGGCCCGGAGTGCCTCCCGGACGCTTCCACCGGTCGAGCCTACGCTCCGCCCGCGCCGAAGACCCGGGTGAAGATCGTGTCCACATGCTTGAAGTGATAGCCGAGGTCGAAGCAGGCTTCGATGTCGTCCGCGGACAGGTGCCGCGTCACGTCGGCGTCGCCCTTCAGCAGGGTGAGGAAGTCGCCTTCGCCGCGCCAGACCGGCATGGCGTTGCGCTGCACGAGCCGGTAGGCGTCCTCCCGGGAGGCGCCCTTCTGGGTGAGCGCCAGCAGCACCCGCTGGGAATGCACGAGGCCGCCGAGGCCGTCCAGGTTCTTGTGCATGTTCTCCGGATAGACCACCAGCTTGTCGATGACGCCCGTCAGCCGCGCCAGGGCGAAGTCCAAGGTCACGGTGGCGTCGGGGCCGATCATGCGCTCGACCGACGAGTGGGAGATGTCCCGCTCGTGCCAGAGCGCCACGTTCTCCATGGCCGGCATGGCGTAGGCGCGGACCATGCGGGCCAACCCCGTCAGGTTCTCGGTGAGAACCGGGTTGCGCTTGTGCGGCATGGCCGAGGAACCCTTCTGGCCGGCCGAGAAGAACTCCTCCGCCTCCAAGACCTCGCTGCGCTGCAGGTGGCGCACTTCCGTGGCCAGGCGCTCGATGGACGAGGCGATCACCCCCAGGGTGGCGAAATACATGGCGTGCCGGTCCCGGGGAATGACCTGGGTCGAGACGGGCTCCACCTGGAGGCCCATCCGCTCGGCCACGTATTCCTCGACCCTCGGGTCGATGTTGGCGAAGGTGCCGACGGCCCCCGAGATGGCGCAGGTGGAGATCTCCCGCCGCGCCTCGATGAGGCGCACCTTGCAGCGTTCGAACTCCGCATAGGCCCCTGCCAGCTTGAGGCCGAAGGTGGTGGGCTCCGCATGGATGCCGTGGGACCGGCCGATGGTGGGCGTCATCTTGTGCTCGAAGGCGCGGCGCCGGAGGGCGGCCAAAAGCTCGTCGAGGTCCCGCAGCAGCAGGTCGGAGGCGCGGGCGAGCTGCACGTTGAAGGTGGTGTCGAGCACGTCCGAGGAGGTCATGCCCTGGTGCACGAACCGGGCTTCGGGGCCGACGATCTCGGCCAGATGCGTGAGGAACGCGATGACGTCGTGCTTGACCTCGCGCTCGATGGCGTCGATGCGCTCCACGTCGAAGGTGGCCGCGGAGCCCTTCTCCCACACGGTCCGGGCCGCTTCCCTGGGCACCACGCCGAGATCCGCCAGCGCCGTGGTCGCGTGAGCCTCGATCTCGAACCAGATGCGGAACTTGGCCTCCGGCGACCAGATGGCCACCATCTCGGGGCGGCTGTAGCGAGGGATCATGGTTTCCACTTCCACGCGGGGGACATGCCCGCGCGGTAGCACGATCGCCTCGTGATCTCAACGCGCCTTTGCGCCCGCCTCGCGGATCGCCGCGATGTTGGCCGCATAGGCTCCAGGACCGCCCTTGAAGGCGGCGGAGCCTGCCACCAGGACGTTGGCGCCGGCCGCCGTCACGAGAGGGGCGGTCTCCGCCGTCACGCCGCCGTCGATCTCGATGTCGATGTCGCGCCCGCCCGCCATGGCCTTGACCCGGCGGACCTTGTCGCAGACCGATCCGATGAAGGCCTGGCCGCCGAAACCCGGGTTGACGGTCATCAGCAGGATCAGGTCGACCATGTCGATCACCGGCTCGACGGCGCTCTCCGGCGTACCGGGATTGAGCGCCACGCCGGCCTTCTTGCCCAGCGCCCGGATGCTCTGGAGCGACCGGTGCAGGTGGGGTCCTGCTTCCGCATGGATGCTGATGACGTCCGCGCCCGCCCTGGCGAAGGCCTCCAGGTACGGGTCGGCCGGCGCGATCATCAGGTGCACGTCGAAGACCTTGGCGCTGTGCGGGCGGATCGCCTTCACGATGTCCGGCCCCATGGTGATGTTGGGCACGAAATGGCCGTCCATCACGTCGATATGGATCCAGTCCCCGCCGGCGGCGTCCATGGCGCGGATCTCCTCGCCGAGCTTGGAGAAATCCGAGGCGAGGATGGACGGGGCGATGAGCAGCGGGCGTGTCATGCCGCGCCGGTAGCACGCGCCGCCGGTCACGGCAACGGGACATGGGATCGGCCCCGCAGGCGATCACCCTGGAAGCCTCCTGGGGAGAGCGTCTTTTGCGGCAGGAAAGACGTGGACGGCCTCCGGGGAACGGGAGTAAAGAGACGGCCTCGCAAGAGGAATACGGGGTTTTCGTCCCTCAAGCCGAGGGGCGACGGGAATGGGGCAGGGTTTTCATGCGTAAGGATGTGATCGTTCTCGGCGCGGGCATTGTGGGCGTCTCGATTGCCGTGCACTTGCAGAAGCGCGGCCGCTCGGTTCTCCTGGTGGACAAGCGCAAGCCCGGCGAGGAAACCTCCTTCGGCAACGCGGGGCTGATCCAGCGCGAGGGCGTCTACCCCTATGGCTTCCCGCACGACTTCGGCGCGCTCCTGCGCTATGCCCTCAACAACACCGTCGACGCCCATTACCACTGGAACGCCCTGCCCAGGCTCGCGCCCTTCCTGTGGCAGTACTGGATGCACTCCCGCCCCGCCCAGCACGAGGCGATCGCCCGGATGTACGCGCCGCTCATCGAGCGCAGCGTCGTCGAGCACATGGCCCTGGCGGAGGAATCCGGCTCCACCCACCTGATCCGGCCCACCGGCTGGATGAAGGTTTTTCGCGAACAGAAGACCATGGACGAGGAGTTCAAGGACGCCGAGGAGGTGAAGCGCGATTTCGGCGTCAACTTCGACGCCCTCGACGGCAAGGCCGTGGCCGAGCGCGAGCCCCATCTCAAGGTGGAGACCCGGGGCGGCATCCACTGGACGGACCCGGCCTCCGTGTCGGACCCGCATCAGCTCACCATGGGCTATGTGGGCCTGTTCGAGCGCCTCGGCGGCGAGCTGGCGGCGGGCGACGCCAAGACCCTGGAGGAGACCGCCGCCGGGTGGCGCGTGCAGACCGAGAGGGGAGCGGTGGACGCCGGCTCCGTCGTGGTGGCGCTGGGCGCCTGGGCCGACGTGGTGACGAAGCGGCTCGGCTACAACCTGCCCCTGGCGGTCAAGCGCGGCTACCACATGCATTACAAGCCCGAGGGCAACGCGGTGCTCAACCGGCCGACCCTGGATTTCGACCGCGGCTATTTCCTGGCCCCCATGTCGAAGGGCATCCGCCTCACCACCGGCGCGGAGTTCGCCGTGCGGGACGCGCCCAAGACGCCGATTCAGCTCGCCCGCGCCGAGCCCATCGCCAAGGAGTTCTTCCCCCTGGGCGAGCGGGTGGACCCGGAGCCCTGGATGGGGATGCGCCCCTGCACCCCCGACATGATGCCGGTCATCGGCAAGGCCCCCCGGCACAAGAACCTCTGGTTCGGCTTCGGCCATGCCCATCACGGCCTGACCCTCGGCCCGGTCACCGGCCGCATCCTCGCCGAGATGATCACCGGCGAGACTCCCGTGATCGATCCGAAGCCCTATCGGGCGGAGCGGTTCTAGGAACGGGTATGGACGTTCGTTCGTGGTTGGTGGGTTAAGCGCTTCCGCTTCCCGCCTACTCCGATCGGAACTCACCATAAACCACTAACGACCGGCCACACACTAGCCCCACTTGTCCTTCCACGCCGGCTGCGCCGAGGGGAAGGGGAGGGCAACGGCCTCGTAGACGCCGCGGGCGATGGCGCGGGTGAGGCAGTCGGCGGCGAGCGCCGTGAGTTCGGTGAACTCCGCCGCCTCGTCCTGGAGGGGCCTGCGGCCGGTGGCGGCGGCGAAGATCGTGTCGCCGTCGAACAGGGCGTGGGAGAAGCGCAGGCCCCGGGCGAGGCCCGCATGGGAGGCGACGGCCAGGCGCTTGGCCTGGGCCTTGGTGAGGGTGGCGTCCGTCGCCACGAGGGCGATGGTGGTGGAAGGCTGGGGACCGCCTTTCCACACGAGGCGGCGCATCTCCGGGGCGACCCGGGCCGGCAGGCCCAGGCCGCCGAATTCGCCGTTCTCCTCGAGCGCCCCGGCCCAGAAATGAGGTCCGTCGCCGATCACCGCCGAGGCGATGCTGTTCACGATCACCAGGGCGCCCACCGTATGGCCCGACGAGGTTCGGGCGCTTGCCGAGCCAAGGCCGCCCTTCAGGTTGACGGTGGTCGCGCCGCAGCCGCCGCCGGCGGTGCCGAGGCTGAAATCGTCCCCCGCCAGCCGGGCAGCCTCGTAGCCGAGCTCCCGATAGGGCGGGTAGCGGCCCCAATCCTTGTCGCCCCCATTGATGAGGTCGAAGACGACGGCCTGAGAGACCAGGGGAACGACGGCCTCCCTGATGGCGAAGCCGATGCCCCGTTCCCGAAGATAGGCCTGAACCCCGCTCGCCGCGTCGAGCCCGAAGGCGGAGCCGCCGGACAGGACGACCCCGTGGATGGACGGCACCGCCTTGTCGGGGTCGAGGAGATCGGTTTCCCGGGTGCCGGGGGCCCCGCCCATGACCGAGCAGGAGGCCACCGCCGGCTCGTCGAAAAGGGCCACGGTCACTCCCGATCCGAGGGCGGCGTCATGGGCGTTGCCGATCCGGAGGCCTGGGACGTCGGTGATGAGATTGCGGAAATGTGCCATAAGATGAAGCAAGCCGAAAAGCCGCCCGTTCACAAGCCGGCGACCTCCGCTTCCACCAGCTTTCTCGCGCCGCGGGGACGGGATAGAAGGCCTTCATGCTCAGCGTATCCTTTCCAGCAGCGGCCCTTGGCGGGCTCATCAGCTTCTTGAGCCCCTGCGTCCTGCCGCTGGTGCCGCCCTACCTGTCCTTCCTGGCGGGCACCACCTTCGACCGCCTGAACGCGGGCGACGGCGCCGTGCGGCGGCGGGCGGTGCTGGCGGCGCTGCTCTTCGTGGCGGGCTTCTCGACGGTGTTCGTGCTGCTGGGCGCGACCGCATCGGCCCTGGGGCAGGCGATCCGGCAATATCTCGATGTCCTGAGCACCGTGGCGGGCATCGCCATCATCGTCATGGGCCTGCATTTCCTCGGCCTGTTCCGGATCGGGCTGTTCTACCGGGAGGCCCGGTTCAACCTGGAAAAGCCGGTCGGCCTCTGGGGCGCCTACGTGATGGGGCTCGCCTTCGCGTTCGGCTGGACCCCCTGCATCGGGCCGGTCCTGGCGGCGATCCTGGCCGTGGCGGGCTCCGAGGACAGCGTGGCCCACGGGGCGCTGCTGCTTGCCGCCTATTCGGCGGGACTGGGCATCCCCTTCCTGCTCGCGGCCTTCGCCATGAAGCCCGCGGTGGCCCTCCTCAAGCGGATGCGCTCCCATTTCGCGACTGTGGAGAAGGCCATGGGCGTTCTCCTGGTCCTGACCGGCATCGCCTTCCTGACCGGCTGGATCACCAACATGTCCTTCTGGCTTCTGGAGACATTCCCGGTTCTGGGGCGGCTGGGATAGGGCGTCGCAGGAAACGGGTCGTTCGCCTGCGCGCGACCTGCGACGGTGCCGGTCTCAACCAGGAGACCACCCATGTCGTTTCGCATCCGCGGCCTCGACGCCGCAGCCTTCGGGCCCTTGTTTTCACTGGAGGATCATGAGCTTGAAGCCGTCGGCGCGCGGCGGGTCCGGGCCGACGAACCCGATGCCTATCCCTGCCGGGTGTCGTTAAGGCGCGCCGAGGTGGGTGATGAGCTCCTGCTGCTCAACCATGTCCACCAGCCGAACCCAGCCTCGCCCTACCGGGCCAGCGGCCCGATCTTCGTCAGCCGGTCCGAGACGGGCTCCTACCATGGCGAATTGCCGCCGATCCTGCGGGATCGGCTCCTGTCGCTACGGGCCTATGACGGCGAGGCTCTGATCGTCGATGCGGAGGTGGGGGAGGGCGATCAGGTGCTCGGCCTGATCGAGCGCTTCTTGTCGAACCCCGGGGTCGCCCATGTGGACGCCCATTTCGCCCGGCGGGGCTGCTTCGCCGCTCGCATCGAGCGGGGTTGAGCTTGGGCAGGCGAGAGGCCCGGCCGCCAGAACCCGGCGCGCCATGAAAAAACCCGCCCTGTCGCCAGGGCGGGTTCTCGTTCGTTCGGCTCGGGGCCGATCGATTACATGCCGATCTCGTTGCCGGAGTAGTCGATCTTGCCGTCGGCGCCCTTCTTCCAAACGTACATGACGTAGTCCGGACGGGTGATGTCGCCCTTCTTGTTGAAGGAGATGTCGCCGATCACGGTCTTGAAGGGCTTGCCGGACTTCATGATGTCCGCGACCTTCTTGCCGTCGGTGCCGCCAGCCTGCTTCGCGGCCTCGGCCAGGATCTGGGCCGCGGCGTAGCTGTAGAGGGTGTAGGCTTCCGGCTCGAAGTTCTTGGCCTTGAACTTGGCCACCGCATCCTTCGCATTCGGGTTCTTGCGCGGATCGGGAGCAAAGGTCATCAGGGTGCCCTCGGCGCCGGGACCGGCAATCGAGGTGAACTCGGCCGACACGATGCCGTCACCGGACATGAGCGGGGCGTTCAGGCCCTGGTCGCGCATCTGGCGGATGATGAGGCCGGCTTCCGTGTGCAGGCCGCCGAAGTAGACCACGTCCACGGCGGACTGCTTCAGCTTCGACACGAGAGCGGAATAGTCCTTCTCGCCCGTGTTGACGCCTTCGTACATCACTTCCTTGAGGCCCTTGGCGTTCATGGCCTTCTGGGTCTCGTCGGCAAGGCCCTTCCCGTAGGGGGTCTTGTCGTGGATGACGGCGACCTTCTTGCCCTTGAACTTGTCGGACAGATAGGCGCCGGCAACGAGGCCCTGCTGATCGTCGCGACCGCAGGTGCGGAAGGTGTTCCACATGCCGCGCTCGGTGAATTGCGGGTTCGTGGAAGCCGGGGTCACCTGGACGATGCCGGCCTCTTCATAGACCTGCGAAGCCGGGATGGAGACGCCGGAGTTGAAGTGGCCGACGACGAACTTCACGCCTTCGGCCGCGAACTTGTTCGCCACCGACACGCCCTGCTTGGGATCGGAGACGTCGTCGCCGATCACGATCTGCAGCTTCTGGCCATTGATGCCGCCAGCGGCATTGATGTCCTCGATCGCCTGCTCGACGCCGTTCTTCAGCTGTGCGCCGAAGGCCGCGTTCGGGCCGGTGATGGGGCCTGCGACGCCGATCTTGATCTGCGCGCTGGCTGCGCTGGAGAAGGCGAGGCCAAGACCAAGCGCCACGCCGGTCAACAGCATTTTTTTCATGAGGTCACTCCTCTGGGTGGTTTTATAGGCCCCTCTTCCTCGTGGGGCCGGTTTGGCGGGTTCACCCCGCCATCCAGGTCACATCATGCTTGTTTTTGAGCCAATGTCACGCCGGAATTTGAAGGGCTTAGCCCTTTGTCGCAGAAGCCTTTTCCCGCCAGGAGAACAGGCCGGTGCGCTCGTAGAGCCACCTGTACTGCGAGGTCATCATCCTGGCGCGGTAGTACCGGAAGCCGAGGGAGCCGATGATCAGCAGCACGATCGCGTCGACGGCGTAGTAGTGGAGCGACAGCAGGGTTCCGCCGAACAGGGCGAAGTGGATGAACCGCACCGCCGCTCCCAGGATGAACAGATAGGCGATCAGCGCCGTGAAGGGACGCCAGGTCAGGGCGATGGCCCGGCCCGTCATCCAGGCCGCCCATCCGCCCATGATCACCGTGATCAGCAGGAACAGCCAGACCGACGGTTCCTCGTAGAGAATGCCCTGCATCAGTGGTGCCCCCCTTCGAGATAGGCGGCCCGCACCTGGGGATTTTCCAGGAGTTCCCGGCCGGTGCCGCTCATGGTGATGTTGCCGGTCACCATCACGTAGCCGCGATGGGCGAGCTTGAGGGCGTGATAGGCGTTCTGCTCCACGAGGAAGACCGTCATGCCGTCCTTCTCGTTGAGCTCCTTGATGATGGCGAAGATCTGCTTGACGATCAGGGGCGCGAGGCCCAGGGACGGCTCGTCCAGGAGCAGGAGCCGCGGGCGGCTCATGAGCGCCCGGGCGATGGCCAGCATCTGCTGCTCGCCGCCCGACAGGGTGCCGCCGCGCTGCTGCAGGCGCTCCTTCAGGCGCGGAAAGAGGGTGCAGACCCGCTCCAGGTCCTGGCTGAAATGGGCCATGCCGTTCATGGAGGCCCCCATCTGGAGGTTCTCGAACACGGTCATGCGCGGGAAGATGCGGCGGCCCTCCGGCGACTGGGCGATGGACAGGTGGGCGATCTCGTGGGTGGGCACCCGGGTGATGTCCCGGCCCGCATAGGTGATGGTGCCCTCCCGCGCCCGCGGGTTGCCGAAGATGGTCATCATCAGGGTCGACTTGCCGGCCCCGTTGGCCCCGATCAGGGTGACGATCTCGCCCTCGTGAACGTCCATGTCCACGCCCTTGAGGGCGATGATGTTGCCGTAATAGGTCTTGACCCCGCGCACGCTCAGGAGCGGCTGTCGGGCCGCCCCGCCCTGCGGGCCTGCCGTGGGGATGCTTGCTCCAGCCGTGCTCATGCGCCGATCTCCGCTTCGACTTTCGCGACTTCCTCGTCGTCCACGCCCAGATAGGCGGCGATGACCTTGGGATCGTTCCGGACGTCGGGGGGTGAACCGTCCGAGATCTTGACGCCGTAATCGAGCACGACCACGTGGTCGGAGATCTCCATCACCACCGACATGTCGTGCTCGATCAGCAGGATCGAGGTGCCCTGGTCCTGGCGGATCGACAGCAGGAGCTGGTTGAGCTCGTTGGACTCGCGCGGGTTGAGGCCCGCCGCCGGCTCGTCGAGGCAGAGCAGGAGCGGGTCGGTGCACATGGCGCGGGCGATCTCCAGGCGGCGCTGGTCGCCGTAGGGCAGGTCGCCGGCCGGATCGTCGGCCCGGTGGGTGAGGCGGGTCTTCTCCAGCCAGAACTTGGCCTTTTCGATGGCCTCCTTCTCGGCCTTGCGGTAGCCGCCGACGCCCAGCACCCCGAGAAAGGTGAAGCCGGAGGCGATCATCAGCGGGTTGTGCTGCGCCACCAGCAGGTTCTCGAGCACGGTCATGCCGGAGAACAGGCGGATGTTCTGGAAGGTGCGGGCGACCTTGCCCTTCCAGTTGATGTCGTAGCCCGGCAGCCGCTCCAGCAGCAGGTGCGAACCGTCGGGCTTGCGCAGCGCAATCATCCCCTCGGTGGGCTTGTAGAAGCCGGTGATGCAGTTGAAGACCGTGGTCTTGCCGGCGCCGTTGGGGCCGATGAGGGCGGTGATGTCGCCCCGCCCGGCCCTGAACGAGAGGTCGTTGACGGCGATCAGGCCGCCGAAGCGCATCGTCAGATGCTGGACGTCGAGAATGGGATCCTGCAGCCAGCGCATCAGCCGTGTCCTTCCTTCACGAGGGAGCCGGAGATGGCCTTGCGCTCCTTCAGGATCACCGAGGGCTCGCGCTCCGAGATCAGGCCCCGGGGACGCCAGACCATCATGGCCACCATGCCGATGCCGAAGATCAGCAGGCGGTACTCGTTCGGATCGAAGTTGCCGCCGAAGATGGATTGCAGGAAGGTCAGGTTGCGCAGGATCTCGGGGCCGCCCACCAGCACGATGGCGGCGATCGCCACGCCGATCTGCGAGCCCATGCCGCCGAGCACCACGATGGCCAGGATGATGGCCGATTCCAGGAAGTTGAAGCTCTCCGGGGAGACGAAGCCCTGGCGCACGGCGAAGAACGACCCGGCGAAGCCCCCGAACATGGCCCCGATGGCGAAGGCCGTCAGCTTGGTGTTGGTGGTGTTGATGCCCAGCGATCGGCAGGCGATCTCGTCCTCGCGCAGGGCCTCCCAGGCCCGTCCCACGGGCAGCTTGCGCAGGCGCATGGTGACGAAATTGGTGAGCAGGGCCAGCGCCAGGATGAGGTAGTAGAGGAAGATCATCCGGTGCATGGGGTTGAACTCGAGCCCGAAGGTCGCGGCGAACCCGTCCTCGCCCGCCGTGAAGGGCAGGCCGAAGAAGGTGGCCCGGGGGATCGACGAGATGCCCGCGCCGCCGTTGGTCAGGTCGACCCAGTTGATCAGCACCAGGCGGATGATCTCGCCGAAGGCGAGCGTCACGATGGCGAGATAGTCGCCGCGCAGGCGCAGCACCGGGAATCCGAGGATCATGCCCCAGAAGGCCGCCAGGATGCCGGCCAGCGGCAGGCAGATCCAGAACGACAGGCCGAAGGTGGTGGAGAGCAGGGCGTAGGAATAGGCCCCGACCGCGTAGAAGGCCACGTAGCCCAGATCGAGCAGGCCCGCGAGGCCCACCACGATGTTCAGGCCCCAGCCGAGCATCACGTAGGTGAGCATGAGGATGCCGAGATCCACCCAGTAGCGGGACTCGGTGAGCCCGCCCTGGATCAGGTAGATCAGGAGCGGAAAGGCCAGCGCGATGCCGAGGAAGAACGGAACGCCGAAGCGGGACACCTTCTGGAAGGCGCTGGGCATGGCGTCGACGGCTTCGGTGGCCTGCCGGGGGCTCGGGGTCGCCTTGGCGTAGGACCGGGACGCGGTATAGGCGTGCAGGACGAGGCGGAACCCGAAGATGATGGCGCACATGATGGCCACCAGGCCCCAGCGCGGGGTGAGGAAGAGGTCCGCGCCGCTCTGGTCGGTCTTGTAGGCCAGGATCGGGATCGACAGGCCCAGCATCATCAGGGCGGTGGTGGCGGCGTCCTTGAGGGCGGCCGCCAGGTCGAAGTGGCGGGTGGCGGCCTGCTGCGTCGGAGCGGAGGTGGTGATGGCGGGAGCGGTCATGGTCGTGGTCTCCCTTAAACCTTCTCGACCTCAGGCCGCCCGAGAATGCCGGAGGGCATGAAGATCAACACGATGGCGAGGATCGAGAACGCGGCTACGTCCTTGTACTCGATGGAGAAATAGGCCGACCAGAAGGTCTCGATGAGGCCGATGATCAGCCCGCCGAGAACGGCGCCCGGCAGGGAGCCGATGCCGCCCAGAACCGCCGCCGTGAAGGCCTTCACCCCGGGCACGAAGCCGTCGTTGAAGCTCACCACCCCGTAATAGAGCAGGTACATGGTGCCGGCCACCGCCGCGAGCGCCGCGCCGATGACGAAGGTGAGCGAGATCGTGCGGTCCACGTTGATGCCGAGCAGCGCCGCCATCTTGCGGTCCTGCTCGCAGGCGCGCTGGGCGCGGCCCAGGGACGTCTTCTGGACCAGGTACCAGAAGATGGTCAGCAGCACCGCCGTCACCGCCATGATGATGATCTGCTTGTAGGAGAGCGCAACATTATAGCCGCTGGCGCCCTGGAACAGGACGATCACGTCGCCCACCATGGGCGGGGTCGGCTTGTTGCGGGCGCCTTGCGCGACCTGGACGAAGTTCGACAGGAAGATCGAGACGCCGATGGCCGAGATCAGGGGCGCGAGGCGGAAGGACCCGCGCAAGGGGCGGTAGGCGATGCGCTCGATGGCCCAGCCCCACAGGGAGGTGAGCACCATGGCGATGATCAGCACGAAGAACAGCGCCAGCACCACGGAGGAGATCCCGAGCCAGGTGGTCAGGATCAGGAAGAAGATGAGCGCGATGAAGGCGGAGAGCATGAACACGTCGCCGTGGGCGAAGTTGACCATGCCGATGATGCCGAAGACCATCGTGTAACCAATGGCGATGAGGCCGTATATGGACCCCAGCGTCAGCCCGTTGATGAGCTGCTGCACAAATATTTCCATGTCCTACCCTTGCCCTCTGGAAGCGGGTCTTTCTTGGGGAACGTCACAGCAAAGCACGATGCCGGAGCAAGGCCAAGCCGATATGTCAGGTGGGCTGTCTCTAGCAAACGGATTCTGGTTCCACAACGATCTGTTAAGATTGTTATAAGCCCTGTTGATGGAATTGGCAGCGCCCGCCCACGGAATGTGCCCCGGAGCCGGAAGGGGCGGCCGCTTCCCAAGGATGGGGGCAGGGACCATATGCCCATAGGGCCTTGTCCTCCGGCCGAAAGAGTGGAAGAGGCTTTTCTGGATCACGATGTTGAAGACGCAAAGCCCCCTCGACTCCGCCGCCACGGGCGCATCCGGCCTCGACGCCGTTCTCTTCCGGGAGGGCATGAGCCGGGTCGCCGGGGCCGTCCATGTGGTCTCCACCGGCGGCGCGAAGGGGCGGGCGGGCTTCACGGCCACGGCCATCGCCCCCGTCACCGACCACCCGGCCTCGCTCCTGGTCTGCGTCAACACGGAGAGCCGCTCGGCCCAGGCTCTGCTGGCGAACGGGGTTTTCTGCGTGAACACCCTGAACGCCGCCGACACCGGGATCGCGGACGTTTTCGCCGGTCGGGCCGGCCTTCAGGGGGAGGCGCGCTTCTCCGTCGGGGATTGGGAGACCCTCGCCACGGGCTCCCCCGTCCTCACCTCCGCCCTGGTGTCCTTCGACTGCCGCCTGACCGACGCCCGGATCGTGGCGACCCATCACGTCATCATCGGCGAGATCGTGGCCGTCAGGCTCGGCGCGTCCGGGTCGGCGCTGGTCTACCACGGACGGGCCTACCGGGAGCTTTGATTTCAGGATCCCCTCGCAGCGCCCGGCGCATAGGGGCTCCAGCCCTTGAGCTGGACGAAGCCGTCGCGGGCGGCGACCAGCAGGTGCTTGCGGTGCCTGTGCACCACGGCGCCGGGCCGGTACCGGTGGGGCTCCTCCCAACCGGCTGCATCCCAGACGTAGAGGTAGCGCGCATCCACTTGGGCGAAGGCCTCGATGGAGCCGAAGGCGCGGATCGTGCGCAGGGCGTCGCCGACCCCGCGCGACCAGTCCACGGTCCGCTGGGCCTGGGTGATGCGGGGCCAGTAGCTGCCCGGTCCTTGCGGCTTCGCCTCCGCCCAGAGGCGGGGCAGGTCCTCCGCGAGGCGGGCCGCCACGTCCCGGGCCGCCATCTGGCACTTGGCCAGCAGGGTGTCGTGGTTCTCGCCCGGGGAAAGCAGGAAGCGTTTTTGCGCCAGGATGGGGCCCGTGTCGAAGGCGGGCGTGAGGGCATGGGCGGTCATGCCCCATTCCGGCTCCGCGTCCAGGATCGCCTGGAAGAGGGGGTAGGGGCCGCGGGCCACCGGCAGGGGCGAGGGATGGAAGTTGACGGCGTAGAGCAGATGGCGCTCCCAGCCCGTGATCAGCCAGGGATAGCCCGCCACCACCAGGGCCTGGCAGCCCCGCGCCTTCAGCCCGGCGAAGTCGGAAGGGGAGATGCGCGAGAGCTGGACCGGCACCTTCAAGACGCGGGCGCGGGCGAGCGTCTCGTCGTTGAAGTCGTAGACGCCGTCGCAGGGGCGGCTGAAGAGCCTCACGGGCTCCCAGCCCTTTCCAAGCAGGGTCTCGAACACGTCTCCCAGAAAGTCGATGCCGGCAAAGGCAAAGCGCATTCCCGGTGCCCCCTCGTTGGCCGCGTCGGTTGGCCCGCCGGTGGCGGGCGCTCAGGGAAGCGGCGAGCGCCCGGCCGCGGCCTCGCCGGATCAATGAGCGAAACACCGGGTTGTTGCGCGGGGCCGCTTGCCCGGCGCAGACGACCGTGTCCGGAACAGGCCCGTCGAGCGACAGGCGCCGTCGTTCCTTCCGCCCAGCCCGATTGGCCGCGGCCATACCGCGGCGGCGGCAAAGTCTCAACCGGAAACGTGAAGTCTTTGCCGGGGTCTTTTTCCTTGCGGCAATCGGGCCTTCCCGGGGGCCGCGCGTACCGGGAACAGAAGCGCCGGCTCAAGCTTTAGCATCATGGCAGGGGCGGCACATTCCCTGCGCGTTCCGGAGACCTCCTGCCGAACGGGGTCCTGCGTCGACGAGGGAGTTCGCATGGCATCCAAGGACTTCATCCGCCAGTTGGAAGGTTATGGGCTGACCACCGCCAAGATCCTTTATCGGATGCCGGACTACCCTTCGTTCCTGCAGACCTACATCTGGCAGGACTACGACCTTGCGCCCCGCTTTCCGGTGCTGCTCGAGTTTCTCGACTTCTGGCGGCGGGAGCTGGCCGGGCCGCTTCATTCGGTCACGGTGTCTCACGCCGGACTGATCCGCCCCGCCGAGATCAGAACCGTCGAGGGCGAACTGCACCTCCATTGAGCGATCCCGCATCAGGCGATTCCGGCCTGGAGAATTCCGGGCCGAAGACTCCCGGTCGCGAGGAGCCTTGGCCCCGCGGCTCAACTCGGGTAGAGAGGCCGCCTGAGCATCCTCGAACCTCCCCGGGCTCCTTGTTTTCCAACGCGCGCACGTCCCAGATTCTGGTCGCCCTTGCCTCCCAGCCAGGCGAGCGCCTGACCGTGCGGGAAATCATGGCCGTTCTCCAGGACCGCGCCTTCGCCCTGCTGATCGTCCTGCTGGGACTGCCCAACTGCCTTCCCATGCCGCCGCCCATCCCCCTGGTCTGCGGCCTTCTGCTGGCCCTGGTGGCGATCCAGATCGTCTTCGGCCGGGAGGCGCCTTGGCTTCCCAGGCAGTTGCTGAACCGGTCGCTTGCCCGCACGGACGTGGAGCGGGCGGTCGGACGGGCCATGCCGACCTTCCGGCGCCTGGAGCGCTTCTCCCGTCCCCGCATGGCCTTCCTGGAGACGCCCATCGCCATGCGCCTCATGGGGGCGGTCATCCTGGTCCTGGCCCTGGGGCTGCTCTTCGCGCCGCCCTTCGTGGGACAGATCCCCCTCGGGCTCGCCGTATGCCTCGTGGGCATCGGGCTGGTGGAGCGGGACGGCGTGGTGGTGCTGGGCGGGCTCGCCATCGGCTCGGTGGGCCTGACCCTCAGCCTGGGCTTCGTCTACGCGGTGGTGGCGGGGATCGACACGATCTTCTAGGGCAAAAGGCGTTCCGCCCCGGGATTCACGGACCGACCAGAGATGCCGCCAGGGACATCAATCCTCGTCGAACTCCGGGGCATCCTTGAGCTGATCCACCGGAATCGTCAGGGTCACGCGCCCCGGGGCCAGAATGGCGTTCATCGCGGTCTGGGCTCCCGTCTGCTGTCCTGCGGCCGTGCCCCCCGGCTGACCCTGGCTCCTGATCGTCCCGGTGGAATCGGCCGGGTCGATCCGGATGGAGCCCGCGGGAACGGCGATTTCCCGGTCGTCCAGGCCAAGGCCGCCTTCCATCTCGATGATGAAGGCCGCGATCCGACCGTCCGCCTCGAGGATGACGTCCTCGATCTCGCCCACTTCCCGGTTGTCGGCCCCGACGACGCTCTGGCCGATGAGATCGGAAACGCGCAGGCCGCCGGAGGTCTCTGTGCCGGCAGGTCCGGCCGAGCCGGCGGGAGCCTGGGCCAGGGCCGCAGGGGCCAGCAGGGTGGAGCAGAGCAGGCCTGCTGCAACGGGTGTCATTCTCATGGGCGATCTCCCGGGACATGCGCTTGAGTCCCGGTGCTAACGCGGCGGGAGCGGCCTGGTTCTGGCAGGGATCGGTTCAGATGAGGCGCAGGCCCTTCA
>DATHAU010000086.1:0-2397 GCA_035296545.1 Microvirga sp. | reverse complement strand
GAATTCAGCGACGACGTCGCCAAGGCGGACGGCCCCGTGGCCGGGCGTTATTTCTACCCCGCGCAAGGGGTCGACATCCCGCTCAACCCGGTCTCGGCCGGCTCCGGCAAGGCGGAGCTTGCCGAGGAGAAGCCCTGCAATCCTGAAATCTGCAAGGAGCCGGAGGGAGACGCCGGGCCCAAACCGCCCATCGAGGCCCATTGGCGGCTCACCGCGGCCCAAGGGGGCGCCAGGCTGGAAGGAACCTGGCGGCGCGAGGGAGGCGCTTCCCTTCCGATCCGTCTCGAACGGTTCGGCGCACGTCCGCGGCCGGAGGGCTTTTCGGAAACGCCGGAGGGGCTTGCCGGGGCCCTCTTCGCCCTGCCCCACGACAAGCCCCTCGACAAGAGCGCCATGCCTTACGAATGGCTGAAGATGCAGGTGAAGCTCCGGGAAGGTCCTGAGACCGTTTGGGGCAACGCCGCGTTCCGCCCTGTGGTCGATCCGCGCACGAAATTCGGGTTTCCCCGGGTCACGCGGCTGGGCTCGCCCGTCGATGCGGGGCATCGCGTCAACATCCGCCTTCAGAATCGGCAGTGGCGGCTGAGTCTGGAAGCCTTGTCCTGCAAGTCCATGCAGTTTCTCGGCTTGGGATGGACGTCGGCTTATCCCGGCAGCGAGGGGCCGAATCTGGGCGGCTACGACGAGCAGAACATCCAGGTCGAGTATCTCTCGCCCATGGTGATGAGCTGGACGGAATCCGGCAGCGTCTATTGCGGCGGCGCGCACCCGAGCCATTTCGCCAACGCCTACACCCTCGACGTGAGGCGGGGAGAACCCCTCGATCTCAGCCGCATCCTCCGCGGCTGGGTGGCCCGACCCTTCGGCGAGGACAAGATCGCCGATACTTCCAAGGCGCGCGCCGATCCCGGCGCGTACAAGTGGGGGCCCGACGAGGAATTGAAGGCCTTCCTGCTCAAGCGGGCCGAGGAGAAGGACCCGGAACTCGCCAGGGATTGCGAGTTCAAGGACACGCTCCGGGAACACCTGCAAGTTTCGTTCAAGCAGGAGGATCGCGCCGTCTTCTCCCTCGCGGGCCTGCCCCATGCCATCAGCGGCGTCTGCCAGGGAGCATTCTTCGAGGCCCCGCTCGCCGAGCTGCGGCCGTTCCTGGTCCCTGGGGCTGCCGAGTATTTCCCGTCCCTGAAGAACCGCTAGGCCGGAACCTCGACCCAGCGCCCCTCGTGGGCGCTGCGCGCCATGGCGTCCACCGTGCGCTCGATGCGGATGCCGTCCTCGAACTCGATCAGATGCGCCCGCTCGCCGGAGATGCGCCGGATCAGCTCGCGGCACTCGATCACCTTGAGATCGTTGAAGCCGAGCCCATGGCCGGGGGCGGGAATGAACCTGTCATAGGGCGGATGATGGGGAGCGGTCAGGATGGTGCGGAAGCCCCTCGTCTCCTTGGGGCCGTCCACGGTGTAGAGCTGCACCTCGTTCATGCGCTCCTGGTCGTACGCGATGGTACCCCTCGACCCGAAGAGCTGCACCGCGAGCCGCCCTTTTCGCCCCCAGGCGGAGCGGTTGAGGGCGATCAGCCCGGATGCGCCGCTGTCGAGCTCGATCAGAACGGTTGCGATGTCGTAGGTCTCGACCCTGCGGTGGCCGCCGCCCCGAACGGGCCGTTCCTCGTAGGGCTTGGCCATGTGGCCGCACACGCGGCGCACGCCGCCCAGCAGCGCCCACAGAAGGCTCAAGGGATGAACGCCGAAATCGTCGAGCGCCCCATGGCCCGACGAGGCTTCGCTCTTCCAATAGAACAGATCCTCCGGGTCGGCCATGAAGTCCTCGTCCATCTCGAGGCGCACATGGTTGACCTCTCCGATCTGTCCCTCATCGAGAAGGCGGCGGATCAGGCGGACGATGGGGTTCTGGATGTAGTTGTAGCCGAGCGCCGCGACCCTGCCCGAGGCGCGGGCGGCCGCGAGCATCCGCTCCGCATCGGCCAGCCCCGTCGCCATGGGCTTCTCGCACCACACATGCTTGCCCGCTTCCAGCGCCGCAACGGCCATGTCGGGATGGAAGGCGTTGGGCGTGGTGATCGACACCACGCCAACGGCGGGATCGGCGACGAGGCGGCGCCAGTCGCCGGTCCCGTGTGCGAAGCCGAGTTCGCGCGCCTTGGCGTCGGCCAAATCCTGGGAGGCCTCCGCCAGCACCGCGAGCCGCGGGCGGGCAACGTCGCCGAACACGGCGGCCACCGCGTTCCAGGCGAGCGCGTGGCACTTGCCCATGTAGCCGGTGCCGATGAGGCCAATGCCGAGACCTGTCATGACCGCCTCAGACCATGCCGCCGAGTTCCGCCGAGACCGCCTGCAATTCCTTGCCGCCGGCCATGAGGTTCTGCAGCTCGTCAAT
>DATHAU010000085.1:0-1774 GCA_035296545.1 Microvirga sp. | reverse complement strand
GTGCGGCGTCTCTGATGGAGCGGATGGAGAAGGAGGGCATTGTCGGACCTGCCAACCACGCCGGAAAACGCGACATCCTGCTGGAAAACCACGCCGTGGACGAGGATTAAAATCCAGGGCTCCTGGAACCTTGGCCGAGCGCCTGCGTCATCAACAGGCCTATGAAAGGTCAAGCCGCCCTCATACCGGCCCCAAGGAGACCCCGGATGCGTTTTGCGAGCCTTGCAGGCCTCTTGGCGATCCTCCCGCTCGCCGCGGGAGCGCCGGCTGCGGCCCAGACGCTGCCCAGGGACCTTTTTCTGCCGCCCAAGCGGCCCTTGGCGCCCGCCAGCGCCGAGTCGGCGGCGCGGGGCTTCAACCTTTCGGCTGCGCCGCTTGCGACTTCGCGCTTCCTTGCGCCGGCTCCGCCCGTTCCGGCAAGCGCTCCGCGGCCGGAGCCGATCAGGCCCCTCCATGGGGAGCAGGTTCTCGCCGCCACCGCGCCGCTTCCCCCGGCCCGGCCCGCCGCGGCCGAAATCCCGAATCCGGAAGCGGAGCCGGTCGTCATCGCGCCCAGGCCCATCGTGACCGCCTCCGCAGGCCCGGTCGCCCGGGGCGAGCCCCTGCCGAACAGCGCCGTCATCGAGCGGGCGAACGCCTATTTCACGGGTCTGGGCACCCTCGTGGCGGATTTCACCCAGGTGGGCGGCGACGGACGCCGGATGGGCGGCACCCTCTACCTCCAGCGCCCGGGCAAGGTGCGGTTCGAATACGATCCTCCCGCCACCCTGGAGGTGATCGCCGACGGCCGCTCCGTGGCGGTGCGGGACCGGAAGCTCGCCACCCAGGACCTCTATTCCATCTCGCAGACGCCCCTGAAATTCCTCCTGCGCGAGAAGGTGAATCTCGGCCAGGACATCGCCGTGACCGGCATCAGCAGCGACGGCGGATCGGTGCGCATCAACCTGGAAGACCGTTCCACATTGGGCGGCACCTCGCGGATCACCCTGTCGTTCGACCCGCAGGTGGAGACCTTGAGCGAATGGCGCATCGTCGACGCGCAAGGGTTCCACACGGTGGTGCGCCTCAACAAGGTGGAGCGGGGCCGCCGGATCGACCAGGACCTGTTCCGGATCAGCTACGACCAGATGCTGGGCGGCAACAACCGCTGATCCGCTCCAGGTCCACGGCGGTGCTTCCCTTGGAGGAAAATCTGTCGTAGCCGGGAGAGATCCTGCCGAAGGGTCCCTTTCGTGAAGCTCACCGTCTCCACTTGGAACATCAATTCCGTCCGCCTGCGCATCGACCAGGTGGGCCGCTTCCTCAAGGAGCGGCGTCCGGACATCCTGTGCCTGCAGGAAACCAAATGCCCCAACGACAAGCTGCCCCTCCGGGAGCTGCAATCCTTCGGCTATCCCTTCGTGGTCCATATGGGCCAGAAGGGCTATAACGGCGTGGCCATCCTGTCCCGCTATCCCTTCTCCGAGACCACCGTGATGGAGATGTGCGGCCGCCAGGACGCCCGGCACATCACCGTCACCTTGAGCCGCGAGGCCAAGGCGGCCTCAGGCGTCGTGATCCACAATTTCTACGTGCCCGCCGGCGGCGACATCCCCGATCCGGGGCTCAACGAGAAATTCCGCCACAAGCTCGATTTCATGGAGGAGCTGCGCGCCTGGGGCGGACGGGCCAGGCCCGCAGCGGGCCCGGCAATCCTGGTGGGCGACCTCAACGTGGCCCCCCTCGAGCACGACGTGTGGAGCCACAAGCAGCTTCTCGACGTGGTCAGCCACAC
>DATHAU010000084.1:0-14345 GCA_035296545.1 Microvirga sp. | reverse complement strand
TCGGCATGAAAGTCGCAGACTTTCCATAGGATTGGGCGACGTTGTGGATGCAGTACTTGTAGATCTGCATCTGGTCGGCCATGTGCACGAGGGTGTCGAACTTCATGCCGAGCTCGTGCTGGGCGGAGGCCACCTCGTGGTGGTGCTTCTCGACCTTCACGCCCATGGCCGCCATGGCGGCCAGCATCTCGCCGCGCATGTCCTGGGCGGAGTCGAGCGGGGGAACCGGGAAGTAGCCGCCCTTGATCGGGATGCGGTGGCCGAGGTTGCCGCCCTCATAGGCCGTGTCGCCGTTGATCGGCAGCTCCGACGCGTCGAGCTTGAAGCCGGTGTTGTAGGGATCGGCCATGAACTTCACGTCGTCGAACACGAAGAACTCGGCCTCGGGGCCCACGAAGATCGTGTCGCCGATGCCCGTGGACTTCAGGAAGGCCTCGGCCTTCTTGGCCATGCCGCGGGGGTCGCGGTCGTAGGGCTCGCCGGTGGCCGGCTCGAGAATGTCGCAGACCACGGACAGGGTCGAGGACGAGAAGAACGGGTCCATCTGCGCCGTGGTCGGGTCGGGCATGAGGGTCATGTCGGATTCGTTGATCGCCTTCCAGCCGGCGATGGACGAGCCGTCGAACATGATGCCTTCGGCGAAAACGTCCTCATCCACGATGGAGACGTCGAAGGTCACGTGCTGCCACTTGCCGCGCGGGTCCGTGAAACGGAAATCGACATATTTGATGTCGTTGTCTTTGATCGCCTTGAGCACATCACTGGCGGTCTTCATGGTCTCTGGTCCTCTTCTGCCCTTGAGAATGTCCCCGGCTTCGAGCCGGGGTTTGGGGGCGAGCTCAGATCGCGTCGGATCCGGTCTCGCCCGTGCGGATGCGAACGGCCTCTTCGACCGTCGATACGAAAATCTTGCCGTCGCCGATCCGGCCCGTCTGGGCGGCCTTGCGGATCGCCTCGATGGCGCTTTCGACCGTCTCGTCGTTGAGGACGATCTCGAGCTTCACCTTCGGCAGGAAGTCGACCACGTATTCCGCCCCGCGGTAGAGTTCGGTATGGCCCTTCTGCCGCCCGAAGCCCTTGGCCTCGATGACGGTGATGCCCTGGAGCCCGACCTCCTGGAGAGCTTCTTTGACTTCATCGAGCTTGAAAGGCTTGATGATGGCTTCGATCTTCTTCATCCGGATAAACCGTTTCGGTTCGAGGTTTGCCGCTTTTAGCACCAGCATGAGGCGCCTTCCATGACTTCATCCGCGGAAAGAAGGCGGTTTTGCCGCCCTGGGAGGCATATGCTGATTAAAGTTTGTGCATGTGCGAGTTCGGCAATCATCGCGCCCTAAAATGAGTCGTTTGCAGCCATGACAGCCCCGGAACTCGTCCTGACCCCCCGCCAGATGAAGCAGGCGGACGCCGCCGCCATCGCGTCCGGCACGCCGGGCATCGAGCTCATGCGGCGCGCCGGGCGGGCGGTCGCCGACGCGGCCGAGGTCATGGCGCCGAGCGGGAGCCGGATCGTCGTGGCGGCGGGACCGGGGCAGAACGGGGGCGACGGCTTCATCGCGGCCGCCCTCCTAGGCGAGCGGGGCTACCGGGTCTCCCTCGGGCTTCTCGGAAGCCCGGATCGCCTGACGGGAGACGCGGCCCTGGCGGCGCAGGACTGGAAGGGCAGGGTCGAGCCGGTCGACAGCCTGCCCTTCGGGGAGGCGGATCTCATCATCGACGCCCTGTTCGGCACCGGGCTGACCCGGAATCTGGAGGGCGCGGCGCGTCTGGCCGTCGAGGGCATGAACGCTTCGACCAAGCCGGTCCTGGCGGTCGACCTCCCGTCCGGCATCGACGGCGATACGGGCGAGGCGAGGGGGATCGCCGTCCGGGCGACGCGCACGGTCACTTTCGCGGCGCGAAAGCCCTGCCACCTTCTCATGCCGGGGCGGGTGCTCAGCGGGCCCGTCGAGGTGGCCGACATCGGCATCGGCCGGGACACCCTCGCGGCGACGGGCGGGGACCTCTTCGCCAACGGGCCGGGCCTGTGGCTCGATCTGCTGCCGAAGCCGGAGCCGGACTCCCATAAATACGACCGCGGCCACACCCTCGTCTGCTCCGGCGGCGCGACCCGGACCGGCGCGGCGCGGCTTGCAGCCCTGTCGGCCCTGAGGATCGGATCGGGCCTCGCCACCGTGGCCTCGCCGCCGGAGGCGATCGGCGTCAACGCCGCCCACCTCACCGCCGTGATGCTGCGGGGATGCGACGGGCCGGAGGGGCTCCGGCACATCCTGAAGGACGAGCGGCTGAACGCCCTGGTTCTCGGGCCAGCCCTCGGGGTGCATTCCGCCACCCGCGCCATGGTGGCGGCGGCGGTTCAGGCCCGGCGCAGCCTCGTGCTCGACGCGGACGCGCTGACCTCCTTCGAAGGGCTCTCCGCCGAGTTCCGGGGGGCGTTCGGGGACGCTCCCACGGTGCTCACGCCCCATGGGGGAGAGTTCAGCCGCTTGTTCAAGGATCAGCCCCACATCCTTGATCCTGGCTCGAAAATCGAAAAGGCCCGCCGCGCCGCCGCCTTCACGGGGGCGGTGCTGGTTCTCAAGGGCGCCGATACGGTGATCGCGGCTCCGGACGGCCGGGCGGCGGTCAACGAGAACGGGACGCCCTACCTCGGGACGGCGGGCTCGGGCGACACCCTGTGCGGGGTCATCGCCGGACTCATGGCGCAGCACATGCCGGCCTTCGAGGCGGCCTGCGCCGGGGTCTGGATCCATGCGGCGGCAGGGGCGGGCTTCGGGCCCGGCCTCATCGCCGAGGACCTTGCCGGCCTGCTGCCGGGGGTTCTGCGCGACCTGCTCAGGTGACCTCGATCCAGGTCCAAAGGCCGGCGTCGAACCGCTCCATCACGGTGGAGGCCAGGAGCCACTTGCCGGGGTTGTCCGCCACGAAGGCGATGCGCAGCGTCCGGTTCTCAGGGATCTGCACCGTGTCGAGGAAATAGGGCTCCCAACCGTCGTCCAAGGGGTGCAGCAGGCGGAACACGTGGCCGTGCAGGTGCATGGGCTGGACCAGGGAGGTCTGGTTGGCGATCGCCAGCACCACCGGAGCGCCCCGCTTCACCTTCAGCAGGGGCGCGCGGGACGGATCGCCCGCCGCCCCGTTGATCGTCCAGGGCGCGTTGGCCGCCTGCGGGTCTCCCTTGATGACCACGTCCTTGCGGGAGGCGTTCTGGAGCCTGATGGCCTCCGGCAGCTTCCGGTTGGGGGCCAGCGGCGCGACGGCAGGGGGAGCGGATCGCTTTTCGCCCGCGGTGACGATCTCCACCAGGGGCATGCCGTCCCCGATCAGGGCCGTGACGGCCCCCTTCGATCCCGGTTCCGGGGGCAGGTCGAGCAGCAGGTCGTAGCGGGTGCCGGGCGCGAAGGGCAGGGAGGCCTTGAGGGGCTCGAAGGTATCGGTCGGCTGCCCGTCGACCGCGATGACGAAGGCCTTCAGCCCGTCGAAGCGCAGGCGCATGGTCCGGGCGTTGCAGGCGTTGGCGAGGCGAAGGCGCACGCGCCCGGCGGGAGGAGCCTCCACCCTCTGGGGAGCGGCTTTGCCGTTGACCGTGAGAAAGCTTCCCAGCCGTCCGCCCGGAGCGGGGGCCCGGCCCTTCTCGAAGGGGGCGAGCGAGCCGTCCTCGGCCAGACGCCAGTCGTCCACCAGCACGGGCACGTCCTGGTCCACCGCGGGCGGGTTCTGCTCCTCCACGATCAGGAGCGCCGAGAGGCCCCGCTCCATGGGCTCGGCGCTGCCCCCCAGGACGCCGGGGCGGATGAGGAAGGTGCCCGCATCGGGCGGGGTGAAGCGGATTTCCTGGCTTGCGCCCGGGGGCACGGGCGCCTGGGTCAGCCCGCCGACCCCGTCCATGGGGTTGGGAGCCCTGACCCCGTGGAAGTGGAGGGACAGGGGCAGGGCGGTCTCGTTCCTGAGGCTGAAGGCGAGCTCCGATCCGTGCCTGACCCGCACCACATGGCCAAGGGCGCCGTCGAAGGCCCAGACCTCTGCCTCCTTCGCTGCGTCGGAACGCAGGCGCAGGGGCATGGGGCGGGCCGTGAGGGTGGCCGCAGGCGTCCGGCCCGCCTCCGGCGCCTGGGCCCATCCCCCGCGGGGAAGGCCGGCGAGGGCGGTGGCGAGGCCGGCAGCGGCGGCGCGGCGGGTGATCATGGATTAAGGGCTCGCTCTCGGGTGGGAAATCACGGTCAGAAGTACCGTCTCGGACGTCAAGGGCCAAGTCGGGTTGGCATTCGATCGCACACGAAGTTTTTTGATGCGCGCTCCGACAACCGTGCTATAGAGCCGCGTCCCGGACGAGGGCGCGTGCATCGCGCCGCTCCCGAGCGCGGGCGTGGCGGAATTGGTAGACGCACTGGATTTAGGTTCCAGCGACGAAAGTTGTGGGGGTTCGAGTCCCTCCGCCCGCACCAATCCCGCCAGGGTTGGGATCCGGGGGCTCCAGACGGCCTGGTGGACGGCATGACGCCGCCTCGGCCGGAGCCTTAGGCGAAATTTTTCGAGTGAATGAAGGCGAATAGAACCATGCAGGTGACGGAAACACTGTCCCAAGGCTTGAAGCGAGAGTTCAAGGTCGTGCTCCCGGCCACCGAGTTGGAGCAGCGCCTGACCAGCGAATTGTCCAACATCAAGGATCGCGTGCGGATCAACGGCTTCCGTCCCGGCAAGGTGCCGGTGGGGCACCTGCGCAAGGTCTATGGCCGCTCCGTGATGGCGGACGTGGTCCAGAACGCCGTCAACGAGGCGAACCGCAAGATCGTCGAGGACAACGGCCTGAAGCTCGCCTACGAGCCGCAGATCCAGTTCCCGGAGAACAAGGACGAGGTCGAGAAGGCCATGGACGCCAAGGGCGACCTGGCCTTCACCGTCGCCCTCGAGGTCCTGCCGAACTTCGATCTCGTGGACCTGTCGGACGTGTCGGTGCGCAAGCCCGTGGCCCAGGTGGCCGACGCCGAGATCAACGAATCGCTCGAGCGCATGGCCAAGCAGAACGTCTCCTACGCGACCAAGGAGGGCGAGTCCGCCAACGGCGACCGGGTGGTGGTGGACTTCGTGGGCCGCATCGACGGCGCGGAGTTCGAGGGCGGCGCCGGGCAGGACATCCGCGTCGAACTGGGTTCGAACACCTTCATCCCGGGCTTCGAAGAGCAGCTTGTCGGCCTCAAGGCCGGCGACGCCAAGCTCGTGAAGGTCGCCTTCCCGGTCAACTACATGGCGGCTCACCTGGCCGGCAAGGACGCCGAGTTCGACGTGACCGTGAAGGAAGTCCAGGCTCCGGGCGAGATCGCCATCGACGACGAGCTGGCCAAGGGCTTCGGCATGGACTCCCTGGACAAGCTGAAGGACGCGATCCGCGACGCCATGCAGCGCGACTTCGACGCCCAGTCCCGCCGCAAGGTCAAGAAGGAGCTCCTGGACGCCCTCGACGACAAGTACAGCTTCGAGCTGCCCCCGAGCCTGGTCGAGCAGGAATTCGCCGCCGTGTGGTCGCAGGTCGAGACCGACATGCGCAACAACAGCCGCACCTTCGAGGACGAGAAGACCACGGAGGAGGAGGCCCGGGCCGAATACCGCAAGATCGCGGAGCGCCGCGTTCGCCTCGGTTTGGTCCTTGCGCAGATCGGCGAGAAGTCCGATATCAAGATCTCCGACGACGAGGTGACTCAGGCCCTCGTCGAGCGGGTCCGCCAGTATCCCGGCCAGGAAAAGCAGGTTTGGGAGTTCTACCAAAAGAACCCGCAGGCCCTAGCTGAAATCCGGGCTCCTCTGTTCGAGGAAAAGGTTGTCGACCAGATCCTGTCCCAGGTGAAAGTGGTGGACGAGACCGTTTCCCGGGAGGCCTTGTTCAGCGACGAGGACGGTGAGGAAGGCGCTTCCGAGCCGGATCAGGCTGCAGGCGGACAGGAATCCGGCAAGGGCGAGTAACGCTCCCTCGGGCGTCTCGCCGCTTGCGTCAATTCGACGGCCGCGCATCCGCGCGGCCGACTTTGGAGCAGTGAGACATGAGAGATCCGGTAGAGCTCTACAGCAACACGCTCGTCCCCATGGTGGTCGAGCAGTCGAATCGCGGCGAGCGCGCCTTCGACATCTATTCGCGCCTCCTGCGCGAACGGATCATCTTTCTCACCGGCCCGGTGGAAGATTATTCGGCCTCGCTGATCGTGGCGCAGCTTCTGTTCCTCGAGGCCGAGAACCCCAAGAAGGAAATCTCCTTCTACATCAACTCGCCCGGCGGCGTGGTGACCTCGGGCCTGTCGATCTACGACACCATGCAGTTCATCCGCTGCCCGGTCTCGACCCTCTGCGTCGGCCAGGCGGCCTCCATGGGCTCGCTCCTGCTCACCGCCGGCGAGAAGGGCCAGCGCTTTGCCCTGTCCAACGCCCGAATCATGGTCCACCAGCCCTCCGGCGGGTACCAGGGGCAGGTCACGGACATCATGATCCATGCCCGGGAGAGCGAGGCCCTCAAGCGCCGCCTCAACGAGATCTACGTCCGGCATACCGGCCGGAACTACGAGGAGATCGAGCGGGCCCTGGAGAGGGACAACTTCATGACGGCCGAGGCCGCCCAGGAGTTCGGCATCATCGACCAGGTGCTGTCGAAGCGCCCCGAGCCGGTGGCCACCCCGACGTAACCCTTAAAACCTGGGGAAACATTCCTCCCGGGTGCGTCTTTTTGGCCTGTAACCCCGTTTCTATTGATCATGCGCCTTTCGCGTGGTTGCATATGGATTCGGGAGGCGGGACGATTTGTTGGTTCAATTCTAGGTGTCGGAACCTTTCATTAGGCCCGATGCTCATAAGTTAAAGAGTGCAGGGTCGGTATGGGCCGTCCCGGCACGGATTGGAGATGTGATAATGACCAAGGCTGGCGGCAACGACTCCAAGAGTACGCTGTACTGCTCCTTTTGCGGCAAGAGCCAGCACGAGGTTCGTAAGCTGATCGCTGGCCCGACGGTTTTCATCTGCGATGAATGCGTCGAGCTCTGCATGGATATCATCCGCGAGGAGTCGAAATCGTCTCTCGTGAAGTCCCGGGATGGGGTCCCCACCCCGAAGGAAATCAGCCGCGTCCTCGACGATTACGTGATCGGGCAGGAGCACGCCAAGAAGGTGCTCTCGGTCGCGGTGCACAACCACTACAAGCGCCTGGCCCATGCGACGAAGCACAACGACGTCGAACTGGCCAAGTCCAACATCCTGCTGATCGGGCCCACCGGCTCGGGCAAGACCCTGCTGGCCCAGACCCTGGCCCGGATCCTGGACGTGCCCTTCACCATGGCGGACGCCACCACCCTCACCGAGGCGGGCTATGTGGGCGAGGACGTGGAGAACATCATCCTCAAGCTGCTCCAGGCCTCCGACTACAACGTGGAGCGGGCGCAGCGGGGCATCGTGTACATCGACGAGATCGACAAGATCTCCCGCAAGTCGGACAACCCCTCGATCACCCGGGACGTGTCGGGCGAGGGCGTCCAGCAGGCGCTCCTGAAGATCATGGAAGGCACCGTGGCCTCCGTGCCGCCCCAGGGCGGCCGGAAGCATCCCCAGCAGGAATTCCTGCAGGTGGACACCACGAACATCCTGTTCATCTGCGGCGGCGCCTTCGCCGGGCTGGAGCGGATCATCGCCGCCCGCGGCAAGGGCACCTCCATCGGCTTCGCCGCCACCGTCCAGTCTCCGGACGACCGCCGGACCGGCGAGATCTTCCGCGAGGTCGAGCCCGAGGATCTCCTGAAGTTCGGCCTCATCCCGGAATTCGTCGGCCGCCTGCCGGTTCTGGCGACCCTGGAGGACCTGGATGAGGGCGCCCTCAAGAAGATTCTGCAGGAGCCGAAGAACGCCCTTGTGAAGCAGTATCAGCGTCTCTTCGAGATGGAGAACGTGACCCTGACCTTCCAGGACGAGGCCCTGTCCCTGATCGCCCGCAAGGCCATCGAGCGCAAGACCGGCGCCCGCGGCCTGCGCTCCATCATGGAGGGGATCCTGCTGGAGACCATGTACGACCTGCCCGGCCTCGATTCCGTCGAGCAGGTGGTCATCGGATCCGAGGTGGTGGAGGGCAAGGCCAAGCCCCTGTTCATCCACGGGGACCGGGGCGACCAGACGGCGAGCGTGAGCGCATAAAGGGGTCTTTAGGGGCTCCCCACATGAACCAGGGCGTTGCGGGCGATGTTCTTGAAAGAGCAAATCCGCAGCGCCACATTATCTCCTGCCTGGATGCCGTCCGCTCATATCGCGAGGGAGGGCGCCATGTACCGGATGCAGCCGATCACAACAGCCTGAGCATTCCGGTCTCCCGTCCGAAGGTCAGCTCATTCGAGGGATCCGGCGGACGCAGTCAAAAGGATGTCGTCTCATGACACAGTCGAAGCCACGTCAGCCTGTCGTCCCAGGCTCGACCGGAACCTATGCGGTTCTGCCCCTGCGCGATATCGTCGTCTTCCCGCACATGATCGTGCCGCTCTTCGTGGGCCGCGAGAAGTCGATCCGCGCGCTTGAGGAGGTGGTCAAGGGGGATCGCCACATCCTCCTGGCAACCCAGATCGATGCGACGGATGACGATCCTGCCACCGACGCCATCTACAAGGTCGGCACCCTGGCCAACGTGCTCCAGCTCCTGAAGCTGCCCGACGGCACCGTGAAGGTGCTGGTCGAGGGCGCCAGCCGTGCCCAGGTGAAGGCCTATACCCGCACCGACGAGTACTACGAGGCCGAGGCCGAAGTGCTTCCGGATTCGCTCGGCGACCAGATCGAGGCCGAGGCCCTGGCCCGCTCGGTGGTGTCCGAGTTCGAGAACTACGTGAAGCTGAACAAGAAGGTGTCGCCGGAGGTGGTCTCCGCGGTGACCCAGATCGACGAGCCCGCCAAGCTCGCCGACACCATCGCGTCGCACCTCTCGATCAAGATCGCCGACAAGCAGGCGATCCTGGAGACGCCCACCGTCGCCCAGCGCCTGGAGAAGGTGCTCGGCATGATGGAGAGCGAGATCTCCGTGCTCCAGGTGGAGAAGCGCATCCGCACCCGGGTGAAGCGCCAGATGGAGAAGACGCAGCGCGAGTACTACCTCAACGAGCAGATGAAGGCGATCCAGAAGGAGCTCGGCGACGACGAGGGCCGCGACGAGCTGGCCGAGCTCGAGGAGAAGATCGAGAAGACCAAGTTCACCAAGGAAGCCCGCGAAAAGGCCCTGGGCGAGCTGAAGAAGCTGCGCCAGATGTCCCCCATGTCGGCGGAAGCCACCGTGGTGCGCAACTATCTCGATTGGCTCCTGGGCATCCCGTGGAACCGCCGCTCGAAGATGAAGAAGGACCTGAAGGCCGCCCAGGACGTGCTCGATGCCGATCACTACGGCCTCGACAAGGTCAAGGAGCGCATCGTCGAGTACCTGGCGGTGCAGCAGCGCGCCAACAAGCTCACGGGCCCGATCCTCTGCCTCGTCGGCCCTCCCGGCGTGGGCAAGACCTCGCTCGGCAAGTCCATCGCCAAGGCGACCGGCCGCGAGTTCGTGCGCATGTCGCTGGGCGGCGTCCGGGACGAGTCGGAGATCCGCGGCCATCGCAGGACCTATATCGGCTCCATGCCGGGCAAGATCGTGCAGTCCATGCGCAAGGCCAAGACCTCCAACCCGCTCATCCTGCTCGACGAGATCGACAAGATGGGCATGGACTTCCGGGGCGACCCCTCGGCGGCCCTGCTGGAGGTTCTCGACCCTGAGCAGAACCACACCTTCAACGACCATTACCTGGAGGTCGACTACGATCTCTCCCACGTGATGTTCGTGACCACGGCCAACACCCTGAACATCCCGGCCCCGCTCCTCGACCGCATGGAGGTGATCCGCATCGCGGGTTACACGGAGGAGGAGAAGGCCGAGATCGCCCGCACCCACCTGATCCCGTCGGCCATGCAGAAGCACGGCCTGCAGCAGAAGGAGTGGAAGATCGGGGACGAGGCTCTGCTCATGCTCATCCGCCGCTACACCCGCGAGGCGGGCGTGCGCAACCTGGAGCGCGAGCTGGCGAACCTGGTCCGCAAGGCGGTCAAGGAGATCCTGCTCTCCAAGGTCCCGTCGGTGGAGGTCACCACGGAGAACCTGCCGGACTTCCTCGGACCGCCCCGCTACCGCTACGGCGAAGCGGAGACCGAGGACATGGTGGGCGCCGTCACGGGCCTCGCCTGGACCGAGGTGGGCGGCGAATTGCTCACCATCGAAGGCATCATGATGCCGGGCAAGGGCAAGATGACCGTCACGGGCAACCTGCGTGACGTGATGAAGGAATCGATCTCGGCGGCGGCGTCCTATGTCCGCTCCCGGGCCGTCGATTTCGGCGTCGAGCCCCCGATGTTCGACCGCCGCGACATCCACGTGCACGTGCCGGAAGGCGCGACGCCCAAGGATGGTCCCTCGGCCGGCATCGCCATGGCCACCGCCATCGTGTCGGTCATCACCGGGATTCCGGTGCGCCGCGACATCGCCATGACCGGCGAGGTGACGCTGCGGGGCAGGGTGCTTCCCATCGGCGGCCTGAAGGAGAAGCTCCTGGCGGCGCTCCGCGGCGGTATCAAGAAGGTCCTGATCCCCGAGGAGAACGCCAAGGATCTGGTCGACATCCCGGCGAGCGTGAAGAACGGCCTCGAGATCGTCCCGGTCTCGATGATGGACCAGGTGCTGCAGCATGCCCTGGTTCGCACCCCCGAGGCGATCGAGTGGGACGAGGCCTCCGTGCTCAAGGCGGCCAAGTCCGCGCCTCCGAGCGTGGACGACGACTCGGTGGGAGTCGTTGCGCATTAATTCCTGACCCCGCGTCAGGATGCTGGAAGCCCCCGGACCGCGTCCGGGGGCTTCTTTTTTGTTGCGCGACGGCAAAAACGGCCCCGCTTCGGCGGTTTCGGGGCTTGCCTACGGTTCAGCTTTGCGCCACACGGGTTGTCCCTGAAACGGTGGTACATCACTCGGGCTGCCGCCGTGATCATTGGAGGATGAAAAGATGAACAAAGGCGAGCTCGTTGCGGCCGTCGCCGAGAAGGTGGGTCTCTCGAAGGGCCAGGCGGGTGAGGCGATCGACGCCGCCATCGAGACGATCACCGGCGCCCTCAGGAAGGGCGACGAGGTGAAGATCGTCGGTTTCGGCTCCTTCGTGGTGACCAACCGCGCCGCGGGTGAAGCGCGCAACCCGCGCACCGGCGAGAAGGTCAAGGTTCCTGCCTCGAAGACCCCGAAATTCCGCGCCGGCGCCGGCCTGAAGGACGCCGTGAACGCGAAGTAACCGCATTTTCCGGCGAATGTCGCTGCAAAGAAGGCCGACCGCGCTTGCGTTGTCGGCCTTCTGTTTTTATGTCAGGCGCACGGGAGACGGTTCGGACGACGGGAACGCGCCTCCTGCTTCTCGGACGACCCAGGTCTTGCGGCGAACCCGACCGGGGCCGCCGGAACACCCCTCCAGGGCGGTTAGCTCAGCTGGTAGAGCATCGGTTTTACACACCGCAGGTCGGGGGTTCGAACCCCTCACCGCCCACCATTCTCCCGTTTCCGATCATGAAGGCCGCTGCCGTGGCGGATGAGCCGCCCGGCGCAAGCCATTGTCCGCTCGATGGTTTTTAGCCTCGCGCCTCTCAAGGGCGCGGCTGGAACACGTCGCGGATCAGGCTCGCGGCCGTATCGGCCGGGACCATCTCGGCCCCGGTGATGAAGGCGGTGCGGATCCGCTCGTAGACCGTGCTTTTCGGCTCGGCCGGGCTCGGCATCTTCAGGGCCACGAGCCCCTTGTCGTTGAGGCTGATCCTCAGCCCCTTGGCGGATGTGTCGTGGGTGGACGAGCCCACCGAGCCGTACCGGTGGATGTACCCGTTCCGCTCGAGAAAGCCCGGCGTATAGGCGATGGAGATCGACAGGGCCCGGCTGCCCTCCGGGCGGATGGCGTCCATGATCTCGGTGTGGAGAATGTCGGACGGGACCGGAAAGGTGTCGTAGGCGCGCTTGAGGATGTAGAGGGCGACCAGGTCGAACAGCTCGTGATTTTCAGCCATGCAGGGGCTCCCGTCGGGCAGGGGGGCCGCACAATGCAGCGCCAATTGCGGCATGAACTTGGAGCCGGAGGAACTGCGCCGGAAATCCGCCGGACAGGGTTAGCGAAGGCTTAATGGCCTCCCCCGCCCGGACCGGGTCACGGCCCGTCGCTCCTGCCCTCGGCAAGCTTGTCCAGCACCTTCTCGGGGGCCACATGCCGTTCCAGCTCGCGCAGGCTCGGGTCCTTCGCCTGCTCGATGCCGAGATGCTCGGCGATGGCGATGGTCAGCGACAGGAGACGCGTGATCTCATGCTCGGACAGGAGATTGGTCTGAAGGTCGAGTTCCGCCCTCCGGTCCGCTTCGGCAGCCGCCCGGTTCTGGCTGATGAGCACGAAGGTGGACAGGAAGATGGCTTCCACCGAGGCGCAGGTGGCCAGGATCACGAAGGTCTCGTCGAATCGGGGGATGGCGGGCACGAGGCCCAGATTGACGGCGACCCAGCCGGCGACCAGCGCCAGATGCACATACACGAAGGCCATGCTGCCGGAAAAGCGGGTCATGACCTCGGCGATGCGATCCTGCAGGCTGGCCTTCTTGTCCTCCTCCCGCCGCTTCTCGCGCAGCACGTTGATATTGCGGTCCAGAACGGACGCGAAGCTGCCCGGCCTGTGAACGCCCGTGCTCGGATCTCCGGAATGCTGCTTGAGGCTGCCTTGCGTCACGTTGGATTCCTTCCCTGCACCAGCAGGGAGTCAAAACGCCGGGAGCCCTCGAGTGTTCGAGCCGCCGCCTTGAGAATCAACCCCACCCGGGCATTACTTGCGCATGCCGGCTCGGTTTGATCGACGTACCCGAGGCCAAGCCTTCGGGTGAGTTGCAACGCCGCACCGCTGCAACAAAGGGATTTCGTCATGGTTTGGAAGCATCCCTCCCGGGATCGTTCCTGAAACTGGCCCGCTCCGGCCTTGAGCCTGGAGCGGGCATTTTGTTCTCAGGGTGAAGCGCGGCCCACGGGGGCTTAGCGCATGGTCTTCTGCATGTCTTCCAGCAGGGCGATGTGCTCGCGGATCTGGCCGCGGGCCATGCGCGCGACGTTCACGTGCTCGCGGTTCTGCGGGTTCGACTGCAGATACCGCTCCTGGACCTGCAGCAGGCTGCGGTGGCCCTGGAGCTGCCCTTCCAGGTACATCCGGTCGAATTCCGCGCCGGCCTGCTGGCCCTGAAGCTTCTGGACCATGTCGCGGGCGCTCGCGTCCATGGGCATGGCGGCCGCGTTCGACTGGCCGGAGCCGGTCGCCGCGGTGGCGGCGGGCTCCATCATGGAGCGCAGGATCTCGGACAGGGTGGTCTGCTCCTGCACCTCGAAGCCTGCGAACATCTTCAGGTCTTCGTTGCGCGCCTTGGTCATGGCGATGCGGCTGGTCTCAAGGGCCACCATGCCGAGCTGCATGGTCTGCTGCATGTGCTGCATTTCGGCCTGACCCATCTGGTTCATGGCCGCCCCGGCGGAGCCGGGCTGCATGGTCGAGGGGGTCCCGCTTGTCTGGGCGAGGGCGGGGAAGGCGACGACGGCAGCCGCAAGGCCTCCCAATAGGACGCGACGATCCATGGCATACTCCTGATGATGTTGACCGGCTCGGCCGCGACACGCCCGGCAGACGGACGCTCGACTCTGGGCCGCCGTTGTTCTGCGAACGCCGCCGGACTCCGTTGGTTTCAGCTTGGCTTCGGCGAAAGCGCAGAACGCCCGAAGCATGTCGAAGAGCCGCACGGGACGATTCCCGGAGGTCACTTCCCCATCGGGAGCGTTCGAGCCTGACAGGCCCGGTTTCAGCGGGTATAATGGCGAAAGTCGATTTCAGGGGTTGCACAGCGGCGGCTCCGAAGCTAATTGACACAAGCCGTTCAGGCGTCGGAGCGTAGCGCAGCCCGGTTAGCGCACTAGTCTGGGGGACTAGGGGTCGGAGGTTCAAATCCTCTCGCTCCGACCATTAAACCCTTTGATCGCAATGGTTTATCGCGAGAGGCTGCCCGGAAGCAGCCGCGCTTCCAGCGGGATGGAAGAGCCAGGAACGGTCCCGAACCGCACCGAAGCACCCACGAAATCACCCACGCTCCTCTGTCGGCTTCGGTGGTCATATGCAACACCAGCGCAACATGTCGCGCAGGTGGAGCGAGCAACGTAACAGCTACGAGCCGCGACGCGTTCACTGCCTGCCAGGATGAAACAGCTGAACACGGTTTGAGTGTGTCACTCCCAAAACGGCATTCTCACCTTCTTGGCACTTGGGAACTTCACG
>DATHAU010000083.1:0-1950 GCA_035296545.1 Microvirga sp. | reverse complement strand
CACACACAAGAGCCATGCCTCGCACCTACACAGGTGGCGAGGGCAAAGGCGCATCCAAACGCAAAAGGCCGGGCACACGGCCCGGCCTCCTCAAAACGTCAATGCATAGAGTTGCTTACTGCACCAGCCGCGGACGGCCCCCGGTGGGGTTCTCGGTCTCGGAGAGGATGCCGAGGCGGCGTGCCACTTCCGAATAGGCCTCGATCAGCCCGCCGAGGTCGCGCCGGAAGCGGTCCTTGTCGAGCTTGTCCTTCGACTTCATGTCCCACAGGCGGCACGAATCGGGGGAGATCTCGTCGGCGACGACGATGCGCATCATCTCGCCCTCCCACAGGCGTCCGCACTCCATCTTGAAGTCCACGAGGCGGATGCCGACGCCCAAGAACAGGCCGGAGAGGAAGTCGTTGACGCGGATGGCCAGCGCCATGATGTCGTCGATCTCCTGGGGCGTCGCCCAGCCGAAGGCCGTGACGTGCTCCTCGGAGACCATCGGGTCGCCCAGCGCATCGTTCTTGTAGTAGAACTCGATGATCGAACGGGGGAGCTGCGTGCCCTCCTCGATGCCGAGGCGCGTCGAGAGCGAGCCCGCGGCCACGTTGCGGACCACCACTTCGAGCGGGATGATCTCCACTTCGCGGATCAACTGCTCGCGCATGTTGAGGCGGCGGATGAAGTGCGTGGGCACGCCGATGTCGTTCAGGTTCTGGAAGATGTATTCCGAGATCCTGTTGTTGAGCACGCCCTTGCCGTCGATGACTTCGTGCTTCTTGGCGTTGAAGGCTGTGGCGTCATCCTTGAAGTGCTGGATGAGCGTGCCGGGCTCCGGGCCCTCGTAGAGGACCTTCGCCTTGCCCTCGTAGATGCGACGGCGGCGGTTCATAGGCGTATACCGTGGTTTGAGGAAATCCATCGAAGGGCCGGGGCTCCTTGGAGATAAAAAGGTCCGCGGCTGCGGGCGCGCAACCGGCGGCCCGGCTCGGGGGCAACCTACTCGATCCCTCTCGGGAGCACAACGAGCGGGGAAAACGGGCGCCCGAGGGGCCGGAACCCCCTTCATATGGGGGCTGAGGCCGGCTTTCCCAAGGCGTCAGGACGCCGCCCTTCACCTTGCCTGGACCCCAGGGTGTCAGGACGCCGCTCTTCACCTCGCCTGGACCCCAGGGTGTCAGGAGATCCCCCGCGATCAGGCCCTGGGTTTCAGCCGCCTCAGAGGTGTCGGGACGCCGCCCTCAGCCCCAGGAAAGCCTAGCGGTCGCGAATTCGGCCGCCTATATCGAGGACAAGCTCGGCGGCGAAACCGCCGGATCGGACTCAAGAAACGCCCAAGGGAACGCCATGACGACCTTCAACAACCGCAAGGACGCCTTCGAGAACAAGTTCGCCCACGACGAGGAGCTGCGCTTCAAGGCCATGGCCCGCCGCAACAAGCTCTTCGGCCTGTGGGCCGCCGGCCAGCTCGGCCATTCGGGCGCCGACGCCGAGGCCTATGCCAAGAGCGTCGTGATGGCCGATTTCGAGGAGGCGGGCGACGACGACGTGCTCCGCAAGGTCCGCAAGGACCTGGAGGCCGGCGGCCGGGCCGCTGCCGACGCGGATCTGCGCCGCACCATGGACCAGCTCCTCGCTCAGGCCGTGGAAGAGGTGAAGGCCGGGCGGTAAGTCCTCCACCGTCATTCCGGGGCGGCGCAGCCGAGCCCGGAACCCAGGAGATCTCTCCGGATCAAGCTCGCCATCTGGGTTCCGGCCCGCCGCTCGCGCGGCGACCGGAATGACAGTGCGGGCTTCTCACCCTCCGAGGCCCCATGACCCTCTCCCTCCTCGCCGATCGCCTCCGCGGCGGCGACACCGTCCTCACCGCCTGGTGCGGGATTCCCGATCCCATGGTGCCGGCGGCGCTGGCAGCCGAGGATTTCGACGCCGTCACCCTCGACATGCAGCATGGGGTGCTGG
>DATHAU010000082.1:0-8406 GCA_035296545.1 Microvirga sp. | reverse complement strand
GGCCGCCATCCTGTTCTTCAAGGGCAAGGAGCGGGAGGTGTCCGGCGGCGAGCCCCACACCACCAACAACCGCATGGAGATCCGCGCCGCCATCGAGGGGCTCAACGCCCTCAAGCGCGCCTGCGCGGTGGACCTGTTCACGGATTCGCAATACGTGCGCCAGGGCATCACCCAATGGATGCACAACTGGAAGCGCCGGGGCTGGCGCACCGCCGACAACAAGCCGGTGAAGAACGAGGACCTGTGGCGCGAGCTCGACGCGGCCGCCGCCCGCCACCAGGTGGCGTGGCACTGGGTCAAGGGTCACGCGAGCGACCCCGTCAACATCCGCGTGGACGAGCTGGCGGTGTCGGCCATGCAGCCCTTCAAGCGCCGGGGGAACGGCAGGCCGTCGCTTCCGTCGGGGTAGCGGCGGCCCGGCCCGATCAGAGGTTCTTCAGAAGGTTCTCGGCCCCGGAGATGTCGGCCTTGGAGGGGGTGTCCTCCACGTTGAGGGACTTCACGACGCCGTCCTCCACCACCATGGAATAGCGCTGCGAGCGGATGCCGAGGCCGTAATCCTTGCGATCGAGGGTCAGTCCGATCGCCTGGGCGAAGTCGCCGTTGCCGTCGGCGAGGAGCTCGATGCCCTCCGCGCCCGAGGCCTTGCCCCAGGCATCCATGACGAAGACGTCATTGACCGAGGTGACCAGGACGGCGTCCACGCCCCTGGTCCTGATCTCTGCGAGCTTCTGCACGTAGCCCGGCAGGTGGTTGCGGTGGCAGGTGGGGGTGAAGGCGCCGGGCACGGCCACCAGAACCACCTTGCGGCCCTTGAAGAGGTCGTCGGTGGTCTTAGGCGCAGGCCCCTCGGCCGTCATGACGCGGAACGTGGCCTGGGGCAGGCGGTCTCCAACCTGGATGGGCATGGGGGGGGTTCTCCGAAGCGATAGGGGTGAGGTGCTTCTCCCTAGCGCGGCTGCCCGCCGCCGTCGAGGCTCACCTGCGTCTCCACGGCCCTGTCGCCGGCCACCAGGGTCAGGAGCAGGGGCACGGGTCCCGAGGCGCCCTTGGGCTTCTCGTCCACGGTGACGGTGAAGCGGTTGTCCCCGTCGGGAGGGGAGGCGGAGACGTACCAGTTCTCCGGCCCCTCGGCGAACAGGGCGGGTTTCGCGCCCGCAGGCGCCCGCACCGAAACCGTGATGCCGGGCTTGTCGCCCGCCAGGGCCTTGGCAGAGAGGACCGACAGCTCCGCGGGCTCTCCCAGGCCCTGCGGGCGGGGCACCCTTGCCAGGGCCGCCTCGATGGCGGCGCGGTCCGCGCCCCCGCCCGGGAGCGCCAGGCTCAGCTCCGCGTGGGCGGGAATGCAGATGTCCCGGCAGATCCCGTACTCGATGGAAAGCGCCAGCTCCACGGGCTTTCCGGCCTCCGCGGCCCGCACCAGCACCGGCAGGACCACCCTGTGGCTGTAGGTATGGGCGACGCCTGCCGCGTCCTCGTGGCGGGAGGGGGCGGGCCAGCGGATGTCGACGCCGGCCACGTTCTTCGACCCCGTCCAGTCGAAGCGGGGCGGCAGGCCCGAATCGCCCGGATGGCGCCAGTAGGTCTTGAACCCGGAATCGAGGGCGATCTCGATCCCGGCGAGCCAGCTTTCCCCCAGGGGACCCCCCGACAGGAGGCGAACGCGGGAGTGGAGCTCCTGCGCCGACGAGGCCCGCGGCAGGGTCTGACCCAGGCTCTGCCCGGGAACCGAGGCCACGGACAGAGCCAAAAAAATGCCGGCTGAAAGCCCGCGGAGCGTGATTGCCATGGAACTGACGCCTCCCTGACGCGCTTCCCCTTATGAGATTTATCCTCGGGTCCGCCATCCACGATCGTGTGATCGGCCATGTCGGCCCGGCAAGGCAGATTTGAGATATGAGCTTTCCGTCGTCCCCCTATCAAGCCGAGTCCCCCTACCTGGACAGCCAGGTTCTCGTGGCCATGCCGGGGATGCTGGATGAACGTTTCGCCCGCTCCGTGATCTACGTATGCGCCCATTCCTCCGAGGGCGCCATGGGCATCGTGCTCAACCGGCCTGCCGCGAACGTGAACGTTCCCGATCTCCTGGTGCAGCTCGAGATCGTGCCCGAGCCGGAGCGGATCCGGCTGCCGCAGCGGGTCGGCCGCATGGAGGTTCTCATCGGCGGACCGGTGGAGACGAGCCGGGGCTTCGTGCTCCATTCGCCGGATTTCCACCTCCCCCAGTCCACCCTTCCCATCGACGACAGCGTATGCCTCACGGCCACCGTGGACATCCTGCGGGCCATCGCGCGCGGCGACGGGCCTGAGAACGCGGTCCTGGCGCTGGGCTATGCGGGCTGGGGCGCGGGACAGCTCGAAATCGAGCTCCAGGCCAATGGCTGGCTCAACTGCCCGGCGGACGCGGAGCTGATCTTCAACACCCCGGCCGAGCTCCGCTACGAGATGGCCCTGCGCCGGTTCGGCATCGAGCCCGCCATGCTGTCCATGGAAGCCGGCCACGCCTGAGCCCTCGGCCAGGGCTCAGCTCGCCCTGGACACGAACCTGACGTCGGAGGGCGCGGCCTTGTAGTGGCGGCGGAAGGCGCGGTTGAAGGCGGTGACGTCGCCGAAGCCGCACTCGTAGGCGATGGTGCTGATGTTCAGGTGCACCTGCCGCGGGTCCTGCAGCATCCGGTACACCCGCGCCAGGCGCCGGGCGCGCACGTGATCGGAGAAGCTGGTGCCCTCCATTTCGAACAGCTTCTGCACGTAGCGTGGCGACACCCGATGGCGCAGGGTCACGCTCTCCAGGGACAGGCCCGGCTCGGAGAGGTGGGCCTCGATGTCGTCCTTGATGGTCTTCAGCCGGGCGGCGCGCAGGCCCCGCTCCTTGGCCATCTCGGCGCTGTCGCGGGAGGCGCCCAGCGCCAGGGCGGCCAGATCGTAGATGTGCGTGACCGCCACATGCTGCAGCTCGGGAGCGGAGGCCGCATGCTGGTCCTCGATCACCCTGAGGTAGCTGAAGAGCAGGCTCAGCGCCTCGTTCTGTTCGGGAATGAGCTTGTTGTAGGCATCCTCCAGGCCCGGCGCCAGGGCCTGGAGCACAGGGCGCGACAGGCGCACGGAGGATTTGAAGCCCCCTTGAGGGAGCGTGTAGTTGATCGGGTCGGGACAGCAGACCAGGGTCGCGTCGCCCACCATCAGCGTCGTCTCCAGGCCGCGATGGGCCGAGATCGCCCCGTTGGAGGCCATTCGCGTGAAGGCGACGGTGTCGCCGTTGGCGGCGGCGAGGCTCGACGAGGCGGTGAACTGCGCCGATGAGGCGTAGCCGGAGAAGAAGGCGAGCCCCGGCAGGGCGCAAACGGTCAGCTCCGACTTGAACGGGTCCCCCCCGATGGGATCCACGTCGAGCTTGAACATGACGCGGCTGAACTCCTCGCGCCAGACCGCCATCCGCTCCCGCTCCGGCAGCGCCTCGGTCGAGACGCGAAAGGACGCGGGCGCCTGACCTGCCCCCTCAGCCATGCCTCGCCCCCGCTGTGCGAGGGCGCAGCGCCGCAGCGCCTGCAAGCGGCGCGGCTGCGGCGGTGGCGGCGCTGCGGAACGTCTCCTGCCGGAGAGCAATCCGCCCCCGTTCCGGGAACAGCCCGGTGAACTGACGCTGAGCAATGACGGACAAGTGGCCTTACCCCCAAGTAAATGTGGTTGTCGCGGGTGTCGCGCTGATGATGAACGCCCCTGGCTTCGGCATGACGCCTGTATTGACGTTCGGCTATCGATCAGGAACGCCGCAGACGGAAGTATATAACAGATCATCCCTTATGCCTGCCCCAATGTCAAGATTTGGTCTATTCCACACAAGGCGATCCATCGGCGAGCGGCTGCCGGCGATCTGCCGTGATGCAACTTGAAATTGAGAGAGCTTTTCTCTGTCGTTTGCAGCGACCGTGCGCTTCGGAAGGCCCGGCATCCAGGGGCCCATCCGGCCCTGCGTTGGGCCGCAGCGCCCTCCGGCGTTCGGGCGAGAGCGATCCTACGCCGCCTCCGGCGCGGCGCCGACGAGCTGGCGCGCCTGGAGGATCGACATGGGCTCGCCGAACACGGGGCCTTGCGCGTATTCGCAGCCGAGCTGCGCCAGCTCGATGGCCTCGGATTCGCTCTCGGCTCCCTCGGCCACGATCTCCATGCCCAGCTCGTGGGCCATCTTGACGATGGAGCGCAGGATCACCGGCTTGCCCGCCGCCATCTGGCGCACGAAGGATTCGTCCACCTTGATCGTGTCGAAGGGGAAGCGCAGCAGGTAGGAGAGGGCGGAATAGCCGGTGCCGAAATCGTCCAGGGAGAGCCCGGCTCCCAGGTCCCGCAGGCGGGCGAGCATCTGGGCCGAGTATTCCGGGTTCTCCATCACCAGGCTCTCGGTCATCTCGATCTTGAGGGAGCCGGGCAGGACGGCGGTGCGGGCGATCACCGCCTTCACGTCCTGGAGCAGGTCGTGGCGCAGCAGGTGGTGGCTCGACATGTTGACGCTGGCGAAGATCGGCGGATCGACCTCGAGCGCGCTCTGCCAGGCGGCCAGCTCGCGCCCCGTCTGCTCCAGGAGGAAGAAGCTCAGGCCGATGATGAGCCCGGTCTCCTCGGCGATGGACATGAAGTCGTCGGGGCCCATGCGGCCGAGGCGGGGATGGTCCCAGCGCAGCATGGACTCGAAGCCCGCGATGGTCCGGTCCTCCAGGCGCACGATGGGCTTGAACAGCACCTTCATCTCGTTGCGCTCGATGGCCCGGCGCAGGTCCGCTTCCAGGGTGAAGTGATCGCTGCGGTCGGACCGCATGGTGGGGCGGAAGACCTCGATGCGGTTCCCGCCCCCCCGCTTGGCGTGGGCCATGGCGATCTCGGCGTTGCGGACCACGTCCTCCCGGCGGGCGGCGATCTGCGGATCGTACAGGACGAGGCCGATGGAGGCGGTGAGGAAGATCTCGCGCTCGGCGGACGTGATGGGCGTGGTGGCCACCCGCCGGACCATGTCGGCGAAGGCGATGATGCGGTCGGTCTCGCGCTCCGACAGCAGGATGACGGCGAACGAATCGCCCGAGAGGCGCGCCAGCGTATCCTGCGGCTTGAGCAGGCGCGCGATCCGGCGCGAGAGGGTGAGCAGGATCGAGTCGGCGGCGGCATAGCCGATGGCGTCGTTGGTGTTCTTGAACCGGTCGATGTCGAACACCAGCACGGTGGGGCGCAACGAGCCGTCCTGGCCCGCGAAGGTCAGGGCCGCGTCCAGGCGGTCGTAGAAGAGCTGGCGGTTGGGCAGGCGCGTCAGGTTGTCGTGCACCGCGTCCTGGAGCAGGCGCTCCTCGGCGGTCTTGCTGTCGGTCACGTCCGCCAGGGTGCCGACGATGCGCAGCACCTCCCCGTCCGAGCCGATCACCGGCCGGGCCTTGAGGCGGAACCAGTAGTGGAAGCCGGAGGAGGAGCGCAGGCGGAAGTCCTGGACCAGGCGGCCGCGGCGCTGCTCGATCGCCGCGTCGAGGGAGGCGCGGTAGCGGTCCCGGTCGAAGGGATGGATGAGCGCGAGCCAGTCGGCGGCGGGGCCTTCGAGGGCGCCTCCCTTGAGGCCGAGCTGGTGCTCCACCTCCGGGCTGACGAAGATGTTGTCCGACACCACGTCCCAGTCGAACACGATGTCGCCCGAGCCCGCGAGGGCCAGCGCCCGCCGCTCGGAATCGCTGAAGAAGCCCTGGGCGAAGGTTCCGCCCGCGAAGGCGTGCTGCAGCACCGTGAAGCCGATGAGCATGACGATGAGCACGAGCCCGCCCACGAGGGCCGGGGGCACCAGATCGGACGCGAGATGGCCCACCACGGTGAAGCTCGCGGCCGTCACCCAGGCGATGAGGAGGAGCCAGGTGGGCACCAGCATCACCGCCCGGTCGTAGCCGTGGGTGGCCAGGTGGATCACCAGCACGAAGCCGACGCCGGCCACCGCCGCGATGGACAGGCGCGCCACCCCCGAGGCCACCGGCGGGTCGAAGATGGCAAGCCCGATGAGGCCGCCCAGGAACAGGAGCCAGAAGGCGGTCACGTGGCCGTAGCGCACGTGCCAGCGGTTGAGGTTGAGATAGGCGAACAGGAAGACCAGGAGGGTGGCCGCCAGCACGGCCTCCGCGCCGGCGCGGTAGATCCGCTCGGTGGTCTCCGTGATGGGGAAGATGCGCTGGAAGAAGCCGAAATCGATGCAGGCATAGGCCAGCACCGCCCAGGCCAGCGCCGCCGCCGCCGGGAAGATGATGGCCCCCTTCACCACGAACACCACCGTGAGGAACAGGGCCAGCAGCCCGGCGATGCCGATGATGATGCCCTTGTAGAGGGTCAGCCCGTTGACGCGCTCCTTGTAGGCGTCCGCATCCCACAGGTGGAGCTGCGGCAGGTTGTCGGAGCGCAGCTCCGCCACGAAGGTGACCGTGGTGCCCGGGTCGAGGGTGATGAGGAAGAGGTCCGCGTCGGCGCTGTCGTCGCGCTCGGGCCTGATGCCCTGGCTCGCCGTGATGGCGGCGATGCGGGTCGCGCCCAGGTCCGGCCAGACCACGCCCGAATTGGTGAGCCGGAAATGCGGCGCCACGAGAAGGCGGTCCACCTGCTCGTCGGTGTCGTTGGTGAGCGCGAACACGATCCAGTCGGGCCGGGTGCCCGCCTCGCGCGCCTTCACGGCGATGCGGCGCACGATCCCGTCCCGTCCCGGGGCGGTGGAGATGCGGATCTCGTCCCCGTCCGAGCGGTAGCGCTCCACGGCGGGCGTGAGGTCGATGGCCTTCATGGCGGGATCGACGCGCACGGACTCGACCGCGCGGCCGCTCGACGGCCAGGCGAGCGCCATGACGGCCGCCAGCAGAAGGGTTATGGCGAAAGATGCGATCCGCAAATCTTCGGTTCTTTCGTCCGGCGCACCAGGATGAGTTCAGGATTGGTACCGGTCAGGAAGCCCAAGGGCAAGGCGAAGCCCATGAGAGGCTTCACTTGTCCGCAGGACTCGGGGGTTTCGGGACTTTGGAGTGTCAGGACTTGGGGCTTGATGGTCGGGCACGCGGCCATGGGGTGTCTTTGCGGCGGGATTGAGGAAAGCGGCCGTTCCGCGTCCTCCCGTCATGGCCGGGCCCGGCCATGACGGAGGCGACCCCCGGAAAACCTACCCCCGCAGCCCCGCCGCGATGCTGCTCAGGGAGGGCAGGCCCTTGATGGGGCCGATGGCCGCCAGCGTCGGCGCGCCCCCGAGCAGGCGGCGGCCCGCCTCGCGCACCTGGTCCACATGGAGCGCGTCCACCTTGCGGACGATCTCGTCGCTGGGGATCAGGCGGCCCCAGGACAGGAGCTGGCGGGCGATGCGCTCGATGCGGCCGCCCGGCGTCTCGAGGGCGGTGAGGAGGGCCACCTTCATCTGGGCCTTGGCCCGGTTGAGCTCGATCTCGCCGATATCGAGGGTGGCCTGGCGCATGCAGTGGAGGGAGACCTCCATCAGTTCGGCCACGTCGGCGCCCGCCGTTCCCGCGCCGATGCCGAAGAGGCCCGCGTCCGAGAAGGGCCAGTGGAAGGCCTCGATGGAATAGGCCAGGCCCCGGTTCTCCCGCACCTCGTGCCACAGGCGCGAGGTGAGCCCGCCGCCCAGGATATGGGCGAAGAGATGGGCGGCGTAGTAGCCCTCGTCCCGGAAGGACAGCCCCGGCAGGCCCAGGACCAGGTTGGCCTGTTCGAGCTTGCGCGGGATGCGCCGCTCGCCGCCCAGGTAGCGGCCGGGCTCGGGCTCCCGGGCGGCCACCGCCGGCATGGCGCCGAAGAGGCGCTGCGCCGCCGCCACGATCGCCCCATGGTCCACGTCGCCGGCGGCGGCGAGCACCATCTTGCCGGGGGCGTATTCCCGCTCCATGAAGGCGCGGATCGTCGCCTCGTCTAAGCTCTTGACGGTCTTCGGCGTGCCGAGGATGGGGCGGCCCAGGGGTTGCCCGCCGAAGGCGGTCTCCATGAAGGCGTCGTAGATCAGGTCGTCCGGGGTGTCCTCGACGGCGGCGTATTCCTGCAGGATCACGCCCTTCTCCCGGGCGAGCTCGCCCGCGTCGAAGGCGGAGTGGATGAGGATGTCGCCGAGCACGTCGAGGGCCACGTCCACGTTCTCGCCCAGCACCCGGGCCGTGTAGCTGGTGTACTCGACGCTGGTGGCGGCGTTGATGTCGCCGCCCACGTTCTCGATGTCCTCGGCGATCTGCCGAGCCGAGCGGCGCGCCGTGCCCTTGAAGGCCATGTGCTCGATGAGGTGGGAGAGGCCGTGCTCGGCCTCACGCTCGTGACGCGAGCCGGCGCCGACCCAGACGCCGAGCGTCGCGGTCGCCACATGCGGCATGGCTTCGGTCGCGACCGTCAGCCCGTTGGGAAGTCTCGTGA
>DATHAU010000081.1:0-7532 GCA_035296545.1 Microvirga sp. | reverse complement strand
GGAGAGGGGCAGGATGCGGCGTTACGCCTTGCGCCGCTCACCCCCGCCTGTGCTTTTCGCGGAGAGGGCCTTCCCTCACCCTGCTCGCTGACGCGAGTGACCCTCTCCCACTCGGGAGAGGGAGACCCGTCGCGTTTCCGCGCCCTCTGGATCATCCTTCGAGACGCCGCTGACGCGGCTCCTCAGGATGCGGGCTGAGGGAAGGGCCAGCCTCTCAGGTCGGCGGGGGCTGGCGTTTTCCCGTCCGTTGAGGTCAGAACCGGCTCTCGATCAATTCCTCATTGCCGACGCCGCCGGTCCGCCGGACGGAGGCCTCCAGCATGGGGATGACCTCTTCCACCCGCTCGGCCACGAGATAGCTGAGTTCGAGGCCGGGGCGGATGAAGCCCTGTTCGCGCATATGGGCGAGCAGGGTGAGCAGGGGCTTCCAGAAGCCCTTGGTGCTGAGCATCAGGATCGGCTTGGTGTGCCGGCCGAGCTGCGCCCAGGTCATCTGCTCGACCAGTTCCTCGAGGGTTCCGATGCCGCCGGGCAGGGCCACGAAGGCGTCCGCCTTCTCGAACATCAGCCGCTTGCGGGTGTGCATGTCGGGAACGACGATGGTTTCCTGCACGTCATCCAAGAGTTTTTCGCGGGATTTCAGGAATTCCGGGATAATTCCCGTGACGTAACCCCCATGATCCAGGACCGCCTGGGCCACCGTGCCCATGAGGCCCACATTGCCGCCGCCATAGACGAGGCTGATGCCTTGTTCCGCCATGGAGCGGCCGAGTGAAGCTGCGTTTTCCTTGAAAACCGGGTCGTCTCCGAAGCCGGAGCCGCAATAGACGCAGATGGATTTGATCGCTGACATGGGCATTTTGGGGAAGCGGGGGACTTCCCGCACTGAATCATAAAGCATTATTGTGACCCTTATGGCCGTAGCCTTTTGAAAGATAAACGGCTTTAATGCAGGAAAGTGCCGCGTTTGAGAAAAAGCACCATGGCGAACGAGAGACGGATCGGCGGAACCATCGCTATTCTGGGCGCAACTGCCGTTGCGGTCGTGGGAGTTCTTTTCGGAGCGCTTTACTGGTCCCGGCCCGAGAAGCCCGCGGCCGGGAATACGCCTCCCGCTCAAGCGTCGGTCCAGCCGTCCCAAGCCTTACCCGCGAACGCCTTGCCCGCGAACGCCTTGCCCGCGAATGCCGCGCCCCCGAGCGCCCCGCCTGCGGGCGCCTTGCCGGCCGACCCGGCGGCCAAGCCCGCGGCGCCTGCGCCGGAAACCGCGGCCGCACCGGCGGATGCGCCTCTCGCTCCTTCCTTCGACGTGGTGCGCGTGGAGCCGGACGGGGAGAGCGTGATCGCCGGGCGCTCCGCTCCCGGGGCGACGATCGAGCTCCTGCGGGGCGACCAGGTTCACGCCCGGGGCGTGGCGGATGCCTCCGGCCTCTTCGCCATCATTCCTCCGCCCCTGCCGTCCGGCTCCCACCAGATCGTCCTGCAGTCCATCGCGCCGGACGGAGCCCGCCAGCGCTCCCGCGAGAGCGTGACCGTGGTGATCAACCCGGACAAGACCCGGCCTCTCGTGGCGCTCGCGTCCCCCGACAAGCCGACGGTGCTTCTGTCGAACCCGGAGATGCCGGAGGCCAAGCCCGCGCAGGACCCGAAGGCCGAGACCAAAACGGCCGAGGCCAAACCGGCCGCGCCGGGGGCGGCCGAGCCCCTCAAGCCGGCCCAGCAGGCGGGAGCGCCCGCTCAGTCCGGGCCTCAGCAGCAGGCGAGCGCCGTGCCTCCCGCGCCTCCGGCTCAAGCGGCCCAGCCCGGCCAACGCCCGCAGATCAAGATCGTGACCGTCGACGCGGAGGAGGGGAAGCTCTTCGTGTCGGGCCTCTCGGCGCCGGGAGCCACGATCCGCCTCTACCTCAACGAGAGCCTCATCGCTCCCGGCGGGGCAGGGGGCGACGGCAGGGTGTCCTTCGCCATCGGCAGCGGCGTCAGGCCCGGCGACTACCGGGTCCGCCTCGACGACGTGGACCCGGTGTCGGGCCAGGTGAAATCGCGGGCCGAGGTGGTCTTCAACGTTCCGGTTCAGGTTGCCTCCGCGACCCCCCAGACGCAGCCCGCGAGGCAGTCCGCTCCCGCGGCGTCCGTGCCGACCGCGCCTGCGGCGCCAGGCTCCCCTGCGGCAAGCGCCGGAACGGGCCCAACCGACACGCAGTTGGCCGCGGCCGGAACGGTCGTGATCCCCAGCATCAACACGGCCTTCGTGGCCCGTGGGGACAACCTCTGGCGGATCAGCCAGCGCATCTACGGCAAGGGCTATCGCTATACCGAGATCTACGGGGCGAACCAGCAGCAGATCCGCAATCCTCACCTGATCTATCCCGGGCAGGTTTTCGTGCTCCCCGGGGAGCAGGAGCAGCAGAGCAGCCAGTCGCAGGCGGACTAAATCCGGGCCGGCGGGGTGAATTCGCCCCGTCGATCATCTATATCGGGGTCCGACAGCTTGATCGGATTCTCAAGAATGCCTCCCTCCCCTGCCGTCTCCGCCACGAGCGCCGCCGCGCCGAAGCCCAATGGCTTGGCCGCCACCTGGACGAAGCTCTGGCCCTATCTCTGGCCCCACGGACGGCCGGACCTCCAGCGGCGGATCTTCCTGGCCTTCGGGCTCCTCCTGGTGGCCAAGGGGGTGACCATGGTCACCCCCTTCGCCTTCAAATGGGCGACGGACGCCCTCGTGGCCGTGACGGGGGGCAACAGCGGGAGCGTCGAGGCGGCGGCCACCGCAGGCTCCTGGCTCTGGCGGGCCCCGATCCTGCTCACCGCCATCTATGGGGCCACCCGCATCCTGATGGCGGTGCTGACCCAGATGCGCGACGGACTCTTCGCCAAGGTGGCCATGCATGCGGTCAGGAAGCTGGCGCTGGAGACCTTCGAGCACATGCACCGCTTGTCCCTGCGCTTCCACCTGGAGCGGAAGACCGGCGGGCTGACCCGGGTTCTGGAGCGGGGCCGGGAGGGCATCGAGGAATTGTCGCGCCTGGTGGTCCTGACCCTCCTGCCCACCATCCTCGAATTCGTCCTCGTGCTGGGCATCCTGGCCTGGGAGTTCGACTGGGTCTATTCCTTCGTGGTCCTGGTCATGGTGGTGGTGTACCTCGCCTACACCTACAAGGCGACCCAGTGGCGGATCTCGATCCGCAAGCAGATGAACGACTCCGACACGGACGCCAACACCAAGGCGGTCGACTCCCTGCTGAACTACGAGACCGTGAAGTACTTCAACGCGGAGCAGCGGGAGACCGCCCGCTACGACCGCTCCATGGAGAAATACGAGAAGGCCTCGACCCAGACCTATACCTCGCTCGCCGTGCTCAACGCGGGGCAGGCGGTGATCTTCTCCATCGGCATGGCCATCGTCATGGTGCTGGCGGCGCGGGACATCATGGCGGGGCGGGTCTCCATCGGCAGCTTCGTGCTCGTCAACGCCATGCTGGTGCAGCTCTACATCCCGCTGAACTTCATGGGAATGCTGTACCGGGAGATCAAGCAGGCGCTCATCGACATCGACGACATGTTCGGCGTGCTCGACCGCAACCCGGAGATCCAGGACAGGCCCGGCGCCAGGCCGCTGGAGGTGAAGCAGGGGGTGGTGCGCTTCGAGGACGTGCACTTCGCCTACAACCCGGAGCGCCCCATCCTGAAGGGGGTGAGCTTCGAGGTTCCGGCCGGCCACACGGTGGCCATCGTGGGCCCTTCGGGGGCGGGCAAATCGACCATTTCGCGCCTGCTGTTCCGGTTCTACGAACCGGCCAGCGGCCGCATCCTCATCGACGGGCAGAACATCGCCGATGCGCAGCAGTCCTCCCTGCGCAGGGTCATCGGCATGGTCCCGCAGGACACGGTGCTCTTCAACGACACCATCGGCTACAACATCCAGTACGGCCGCTGGGACGCATCCCCGGAGGAGATGCGGGAGGCCGCCCGCCTCGCGCAGATCGACCGGTTCATCGCGCTTCTGCCGGAGGGCTACGACACCCCCGTGGGCGAGCGCGGCCTCAAGCTCTCGGGCGGCGAGAAGCAGCGGGTGGCCATCGCCCGGACGATCTTGAAGGCGCCGCCGATCCTGGTGCTCGACGAGGCGACCTCGGCGCTGGACACCTTCACCGAAAAGGAGATCCAGGACGCCCTCGACCGGGTCAGCCGCGGTCGCACCACCCTGGTGATCGCCCACCGCCTGTCCACGGTGATCGGCGCGGACGAGATCATCGTCCTCGATCAGGGCCGCGTGGTCGAGCGCGGCAACCATGCGGGCCTGCTCGCCCAGGGCGGGGTCTACGCCGCCATGTGGAGCCGCCAGCGCGAGGCGGACCAGGCCCGCGAGGCCCTCAAGCGGGTGGAGGACGAAGAGCGCAGCAAGGTGAGGGAAAGCGTGGCAGGTTGACGGAACCGCCCGGGCCTGCCATCCCCACGCAAACCCTCGAGGCTTCAAGAGAATGACCGATCTTCTGGAATCGATCCGCCGCATCTTCGTGCCCATCCACAAGGAGGGCTATCCCTTCATCCTGATCGCGCTCGTGGCGACGGTGCTGCTGGGAGCCCTGTGGTCGCCGTTCGGCTGGATCGGCACGATCCTCACCGTGTGGGTGTGCTACTTCTTCCGCGATCCCCCGCGGGTGACGCCGATCCGGGAGGGCCTCGTGGTGTCCCCGGCGGACGGGCGCGTGAACCTCATCACCACGGCGGTGCCGCCCGCGGAGCTGGACCTGCCGCCCGAGCCGATGACCCGGATCTCGGTGTTCATGAACGTGTTCGACTGCCACGTGAACCGCTCGCCGGTCACGGGCCGGATCCTGCAGATCCTCTATACGCCGGGCCTGTTCCTCAACGCCGAATTGGACAAGGCCAGCGACGACAACGAGCGCAACGCCCTGGTCATCGAGACGGGGGGCGCCCGGATCGGCGTCGTGCAGATCGCCGGCCTCGTGGCGCGCCGCATCGTGTCCTTCGTCAAGATCGGCGATTCCTTGAGCACGGGCGAGCGCTTCGGCCTGATCCGCTTCGGCTCGCGGCTCGACATCTACGTGCCGCTCACCGCCCAGGTTCTCGTCGGGCTGGGACAGGCGGCGGTGGCGGGCGAGACGGTGCTGGCCGATCTCTCGGCCAACGAGCCGGGCCGTCAGTACCGGGTCGGGTAGGGCGTCGCCGGAGCAGGCGAGGGCCGCTCCCCTGAAACCATCGAAACAGGAGCGCCGGGGGTGGCCCGCCATTCGTCCAAAGGGGCAGGAGCCCGCCGCAGTGCTTGCTTGCCGCTCAGGGCGGCTGCCCGTAAATTCACGCCATGAGCGACCTTTTTCCCCCTTTCGCCCCGGATCCCAACGAGCCGCGCAAGCGGCTGTTCAAGCCCGTTCCCTTTCGCGTCATCGTTCCCAACATCATCACGCTGATCGCCCTCTGCCTGGGGCTGACGGCGATCAGGCTGGCCTTCGAGGGGCGCTATGAGCCGGCGGTGATCGCCATCGTGGCCGCCGCGATCCTCGACGGGGTGGACGGCCGGGTCGCGCGCCTCCTGAAGGGAACCTCCCGCTTCGGGGCGGAGCTGGATTCCCTCGCCGATTTCGTCAATTTCGGCGTGACGCCGGCCCTCATCCTCTACAGCTTCCTCCTGAGGGACCTGAGGGCGCTCGGCTGGATCGCCGTACTGGTCTTCGCCATCGCCATGGCCCTGCGCCTGGCGCGCTTCAACGTCATGCTCGACGATCCCCACAGGCCGGAGTGGAAGAAGAACTTCTTCACCGGAATGCCGGCCCCCGCAGGGGCTCTGACCTCCATGCTGCCCCTCTACCTGTCCTTCCTCGGAGTCTCCATCGGAGCGGCCGCAGCGCCCCTCGCGCTGGTCTATCTTCTGGGCCTCGCCTTCCTGATGGTGTCCACGATCCCGGTCTATTCGGGCAAGACCATCGGCCTGAAGGTGCCCCGCCACTGGGTTCTGCCGATCTTCGTCCTGTCGGTGGCGGCCTTCGGCCTGCTGGTGAGCTTCCCGTTCGAGATGCTGACGGCGATCACGATCTGCTTCCTGGGCTCCATCCCGTTCAGCGTGATGCGCTACCGTCAGCTCGCCCGCGCCGACGCCCGGCAACCGGCAGAAGCCCCGCCGCCTGCCGCCGGGGCCGAGCCGCCGCTTGATTCGGCTCCGCCCGGTTCCATCTTGTGACCGGGCGCGGCCCCGGCCCTGTTCGACCGAATATCTGGTGAGGATCCAGGGGGATCCTGAAGCGTGGAGATCATCGTGGCGTCCTCTTCCGATGTGTCGAATCCCGGCGGGCGGGCGAAGCTTGTTCTGGCCTCCGCCTCGCCACGCCGGCTGGCCCTGCTGCAACAGGCGGGGATCGAGCCCGACGCCCTGCTGCCGGGGGACGTGGACGAGACGCCCCTGAAGAACGAGGGCGCCAGGGAGCTGGCCCGCCGCCTCGCCCGATCCAAGGCGGAGATCGCCCGCAAGACCGCCCGCAACGGGGACGACCTGAAGGATTCCTACATCCTCTCGGCCGACACGGTGGTGGTGGTGGGGCGGCGGGTGCTGCCGAAGGCGGAGATCGTGGACGAAGCGGCGGCCTGCCTGCGCCTGCTCTCCGGCCGCGCCCACCGGGTTCTCACCTCGGTCTGCCTGGTGACGCCCCGGGACGCCATCCGCGAGCGCCTCGTGGAGACGCGGGTGCGCTTCAAGCGCCTGTCGCGGGACGAGTTCGACCGCTACCTGGCCTCCGGCGAATGGCGCGGAAAGGCGGGCGGCTACGCCATCCAGGGGCTCGCCGGCACCTTCGTGGTCAAGCTGGTGGGCTCCTACACCAACGTGGTGGGGCTGCCGCTCTACGAGACGGTCGGGCTGCTCGACGGGGAGGGGTTCCCCGTGCGCTACACCTGGCTCGACGCCGCCTGAGCGGCCTGGGAGGGCAAGGCATGAATCCGGCCAACGAGAACAATCCCCTGGCGTCATCCGGCAAATGCCCGATCTGCGGAAAGCCGACGCGGCCGGAATTCAAGCCCTTCTGCTCCAAGCGCTGCGCCGACGTGGACCTCAACCGCTGGCTCTCGGGCACCTACGCCATTCCGGCGGTGGAGGACGACCGGGACAGGGACGAGGACGACCCGGAAGGCTGATCGGCCCACCGTGAATTTTTATCCCGAGGACCGCTGGACATGCGGCGCGGCTCTGACTATACAACCGGCCTCTGACGCAAGCGGCCCCGCCGCGCACCAGACGCCCAGGTAGCTCAGTTGGTAGAGCATGCGACTGAAAATCGCAGTGTCGGTGGTTCGATTCCGCCCCTGGGCACCACTTTCCCCTAAGAGACTGAATTATCAGGCACTTAGGTGAAAATTTCCCCACGAAAAACTCTCGCCAGCCATAAATCGTGGGGAAAGTGATCCCGGTCTGTTCGGCTCCTTGCCCATGTTTGGGGCAGAGCACAGGCACAAACCCAGTCTGTCACTCCTGAGACATCAAGACTGCATGTTCGATACCATCAACGGCATGGTGCTCGACATGC
>DATHAU010000080.1:0-1729 GCA_035296545.1 Microvirga sp. | reverse complement strand
CGCCTGCCCGCGTTGCTGAAGCGTTTCGAAAACACCACGCTGGGCCTGTGGGAGAAGCACGGCATACGGCAGGCTGGGTTCTGGACCGTGAAGGTAGGTGAGTCCAACCAGGATCTGTATTACATGCTCGCCTGGGACTCGATGGGCGAGTGCGAGACCAAGTGGAATGCCTTCCAGACCGATCCTGCCTGGATTGCCGCCCGCACCGAAAGTGAGAGGGATGGGCCAATCGTAGCCTCGATCAGCAACTCGTTCCTGAGCCCGACGTCGTTTTCATCCGTCCAATAGTCTTCACGCCGACAGAGTTCGATCACCAGGGGCCGGATATTGGACCACAGTACCGTTCGGCTATCTTCCCGGCCAATGCCAATCAAGGCCGGATTGCGGGGGGGTACATCGACCAGCTCAACAGGGCGGGCGTTTTCCCGAAGCCCATTGCGACCGAGATCGAGGCATTCAAAGGGTTCTATCCCGCGGAGGACTATCATCAGGATTTTCTCACGCGGAACCCCGGTTACCCCTACATCGTGATCAATGACCTGCCCAAGATCGATAATCTGAAGCAGCTTTTCGCTCCAGTCTACCGTGCGCAGCCTGTCCTGGTAGCGAACTCCGATGTCTAATCCAAGCAGCTTAGGCGCCCGTCGGACCGAGCATCCACGATTTTGAGGAAGGCGATCTCACCCATGCTAGGCATTACGTCACGAAACAGGAGCGGTGGGCCTGAATGTCATGGCGTCTCCATTCATGCAGTAGCGCAGTCCCGTAGGCTTTGGGCCATCCTCGAACACGTGCCCAAGATGCCCGCCGCAGCGAGCACAATGCACCTCAGTCCGCGTCATGAACAAGGCATTGTCGCGCGAGGTGCCGACGGCACCCTCAATGGGCTGGAGGAAGCTCGGCCACCCGGTGCCGGACTCGAACTTGGTCTCGGACCTGAAGAGAGGCTGGTCGCAACCGGCACAGACGAATGTACCCTTGCGCTTCTCAGCGTTAAGCGGGCTGCTGCCTGCAAACTCGGTCCCGTGGCCGCGCAGGATCCTGTATTGCGCAGGCGTAAGCCGCCGCTTCCATTCGCTGTCTGGAAAGGCAACTGCGTAGGTCTTAGCCTCCTCCGCCTCGGCTGGGCGTCCGAAGAGGCGGGATAGCCCAAGGCTGCCCAATGCAACGCCGACTGCACCAAGTCCCAATGTGCGCCTTGTCATCATCGCCCTCTCCCGAAACAAGCGTTTGATGAGTTGATATAGTCCTGCATCGGCACAGATGCTGGGGTTGCGTGATCACAATGGCGTTCACAGCCCGCACAGTGAAGTTGATCGATACGGCCGGCTAGGCCCCTCCGATCGGAACGGCCTTGCCAGATCAGGTTTCCGGCTGAGAGCTCAATCTCGAGATAAGCATAGTAGACCGGAACGGCGACGAGACCGAAATCCCGAACAAGGCCCCATGATGAGCATCGCCGTGAGAAGCTCCCACGCCCGTGCGTAGATCTGAGTTCCCATCACCCGGGCATCCACCCTTAATTTCCAGACACCCTCAAGCCGACGGGCTGTTCCTCGGGCTGGCTTTCGGCTTGGGCGGGCTTGCCGCAGTTGGCTTCGGCACTGTCGCTAATCGAATCGGCATAATCGAGGTGTTTCGCTTGTGCACCTGGCTGCCGGCTTTAGGACTTCTCGCCTTCCTGCTGCCGAGGAGCACACAGGCCAGCTGAAGCAAAGCTCACTCCGCA
>DATHAU010000079.1:0-3378 GCA_035296545.1 Microvirga sp. | reverse complement strand
CAATCACGATCTTGTCGTCCTGTGTAGTCCTGATCAGGTCGAGGGTATGGTCCGTGACCCCGCTCGCGAAGAGACCAGAGAAGAACTTCTCGACACCGTCCAGGCTTTGAATGATGTCATGTGTGGCAGGTAGAAAGGATGTATCGGCCGTGTAGAATGCAGCGACTGCCTTCGAGTCGCCCTTGTTGAAAGCTGCGTTCCAAGCCGAATAGGTCGCTCGCACCTGGTCATCCAGTGGGTCGGCCGTAGCCCCTAGGGGTATCATGATCAAGACTGCCGCCAGGAGATGCCTTGTCGCGTTCGGTGCAGACATTCCGTCCTCCCGTTATATGAGCCTGGCGTGGGACCATGCATTGCTGCCGGAACGCCGAGCAGATGTGAGAATGAAGCTGCGACCTTGGGCGGGCTGTGTCAATCCTCCACAGTCACGGCCCTACCGTGCCTTAGCCCTAATTGCCAGTTACAGGTGTCACAGGTTCACCGTTACTTCAGGATGCTTCCGACCCGGCACGAGGCAACGAGGCCAGCTATGACCCACTCCTGTCGAAGCAACTTGATTACGTATGAGCCCGCCTCGTAATTCGGGTTAAAGGCTGCACCGGATCAAACAGACAAAATCCTCCCTTGAGAGTGTCCGGTGTGACCTGCTCTGGTAGAAATGGGGCAAGATCGATCGGCTGTGGCAGCTCTCATGGAGGAGCTTCGGCACGAACAGCCAAGCCGCCTGGTATCTTATCGCATGAGTCGAAAGAGCTTGCACAGGACTACTTCATGAAGAAAATCGGCTTTCTCTCATTCGGGCACTGGTCGACCTCACCGCAGTCACAGACGCGCTCGGCCCGTGATACCCTCCTCCAATCCATCGACCTTGCCGTGGCGGCCGAGGAACTTGGCGCGGACGGCGCTTACTTCCGCGTCCACCACTTCGCGCGCCAGCTCGCCTCGCCCTTCCCGCTGCTGGCGGCAGTCGGCGCGAAGACGAGCCGCATCGAGATGGGCACGGCCGTCATCGACATGCGCTACGAGAACCCTCTCTACATGGCCGAGGACGCTGGCGCGGCCGACCTGATCAGCGGCGGACGTCTCCAGCTCGGCATCAGTCGCGGCTCGCCCGAGCAGGTGATCGATGGCTGGCGATATTTCGGCTACATGCCCGAAGAGGGCCAAAGCGACCGCCGACATGGGCCGCCGCCACGCAGAAGTGCTTCTGAACGTCCTCAAAGGCGAGGGCTTTGCCGAGCCGAACCCACGCCCGATGTTTCCCAACCCACCCGGCTTGCTGCGCCTGGAGCCGCATTCGGAGGGTCTGCGTGAGCGCATCTGGTGGGGATCCGCCTCCAATGCGACTGCGATCTGGGCCGCGCAGCACGGCATGAACCTCCAGAGTTCGACCTTGAAGGAGGACGAGACGGGCGAGCCCTTCCACGTCCAGCAGGCCAAGCAGATCCGCCGCTATAGGGAGGCATGGAAGGAGGCCGGACATGCCCGTGAGCCCCGCGTCTCGGTCTCGCGCTCGATCTTCGCGCTGGTGGACGACCGCGACCGCGCCTATTTCGGTCGCGGCAAGGACAGCGACCAGGTCGGCACCATCGACAACATGCGCGCGATCTTCGGTCGCTCCTACGCCGCAGAGCCCGACGAGCTTGTCGAGGAACTCAAGATGGACGAGGCGATTGCAGAGGCCGATACGCTGCTTCTGACGGTCCCGAACCAGCTCGGCGTTGACTACAACACCCATGTCATCGAGGCGATCCTGCAGCATGTCGCTCCGGCGCTGGGCTGGCGATAACAATCACGTTGTGGATCAAGCTTGCATAGGACTCCTTTCTCGTGAGAAGTGCAATATCTTCTCGCGATCTCGGTCAAAGGGACAGGAATGTTTCTTCGTAACCAGCACCCGGACTACTGCAAGCCCCTTGGTCTAGTCGAAATTGAGACCTTTGGGGTGAAGGCCGCCGACGAGGTTGAGCGCTATCTCACCTACCGCGACAATCATGCGCCGACCCCCCTGCGCGCTATTCCGGCTTTCGCCGCCGAGGTCGGCGTGGGTGCAGTTCATATCAAGGATGAGGGCTTCCGGCTGGGTCTCGGCAGCTTCAAGGCCCTGGGCGGCTCCTACGCGGTTATCCGGCTCGTGCTGGAGGAAGCCAGTCGCCAGCTTCGGCGCCGGATCGACGTTGCCGAACTGCACGCGCCCGAGGTTTGCTCCGTCGCGTCGGGGATGACGGTCACGTGCGCCACCGATGGCAATCACGGCCGCTCGGTAGCGCAAGGCGCGCAACTCGTCGGCGCCAGGGCTGCCATCTTCGTGCACTCTGGCGTTAGCGATGAACGTGTGGCAGCGATCGCTCGCTTCGGCGCGCAAATGATCCGGGTCGAGGGCACCTATGACGACTCGGTCGCCGAAGCGGCGCGCGTCGCAGGCGAGAGGGGCTGGACGGTCGTGTCCGACACCTCCTGGCCGGGCTACGAGCGCATTCCCGGACTGGTGATGCAGGGCTACACCGCCATGGTGCGCGAAGCCATGCGCCAGCTTCCCGAACCACCGACCCATGTATTCGTGCAGGCGGGCGTCGGTGGCGTCGCAGCCGCCGTTGCCGGGCACCTCGCGCTCTTGCTTGGCGACCAGCGGCCGACCTTTGTCGTCGTTGATCCTGCACGGGCTGCCTGCCTCTTCGAGACGGCCCGAGCGGGGCACCCGGTCAAGATCGAGCATGGCGAGCCCACCGTTATGGCGATGCTGGAATGCTACGAGCCGTCGTTGGTGGCCTGGCGAGTTCTATCCCGCGTCGCCGATGCCTTCATGACCGTCGACGAGGAGGATGCCGTCGCCGTGATGAACCGCCTGGCCCGGCCCGCCGGAAACGATCCGGCCATTGTTGCAGGTGAGAGCGGCGGCGTAGGTCTTGCCGGCCTCATTCGCGCGGCAGCGGATTCTGAGGTCAGGGCAGCGCTCGGTCTCAGCAAAGCATCCCGCGTCTTCGTCATCAACACGGAAGGTGCGACCGATCCTGCGCGTTACACTCAGTTGGTGGGCTTGAGCCCCGACGCAGTCGCCCGCCTCGCAGCTGACTGACCGAACGAGGAGAGCCCCGTGGGCCCGGATCCCAACCCCCTCGAGGAGAAAATGACTGCCTGTCCGTCCGACCTGCATACCCATCCCGCGTTTGGGATCGAGGAGAAGCGCACCTTGTATTCATTGGCCTGCAGCCCGCGAATGTGAGAATGCTCCTCGTCTGATCTGTTGTTGTATCAAACTACATAACGTGCATGTCCGCGTCAGGGACTGCTGACTTTATTAGCGAAAGGGTACGACCGCTCTGGACCAGAATGTTGCGCAGTTCGATCAGTCGATCCGGAACCGTATCGATCGGGACG
>DATHAU010000078.1:0-13111 GCA_035296545.1 Microvirga sp. | reverse complement strand
GGGATCGCCGGCTACGGCACGGGGCTCCTGATGCCCCTGGTCCTGGTGCCCATCGTCGGGGCCGAGCCCGTGGTGCCGATCATCGGCCTGTCGGCCCTGCTCACCAATGGGAGCCGCATCGCGGCCTTCCGGGGCGATCTCGACACCCGCCGCGCCCTCCTGATCGGCGGCATGGCCCTGCCCACCTGCATGATCGGGGCCTACGGCTATACGTTTCTCGGCGGCCGCGGCGCGGCGATCGCCATCGGGACCTTCCTGATCCTCATGGTGCCTGCCCGGCTCCTCCTCAAGCGGCTGCAGGTGCGCCTGCAGGGCGGGGGCCTGGCCGCCGCCGGGGCGGGCTATGGATTTCTCGTGGGCGGCACGGCGGGCTCCGGCGTGATCCTGCTGTCGATCCTCATGGCGTCGGGATTGAACGGGCGGGCGGTCATCGCCACGGACGCCGCGGTCTCCCTGGTCCTGGGGGTCTTGAAATCGGGGGTCTTCCAGGCCTTCGGGGCGCTCCCGGTCTCGTCCTGGATCATGGCGCTCATCATCGGCGCGTCGGCCACGCCCGGGGCCTTCATCGCCAAGCGGCTCACCGGGGCCCTGCCCATCCGCATCCACAACGCCATCCTGGACGCCGCCATCGTGTGCGGCGGCGTCCTTCTGATCGTGCAGGGGCTGCGCTGAGCCCGGCGCCGAGGGCCGTTTCCCCTCCCGTGGCGTCAGCTCCCGTGTTTGCTGCGCCGCATTTTCTTGCGGCGAACCGGATCCCCTTCGCAAAAACCCCCTAGCCGCCGATGTTGTAGGCCGCGAGCGCCGCCATGTTGACGATGTCGTTGTCGGTTGCGCCGAGCGACACGATCTGGATCGGCTTGTCGAGGCCCACCACCATGGGGCCGAGCACCATGGCGCCGCCGAGCTCCTGCAGCATCTTGGTGGAGATGGAGGCCGAGTGGAAGGCCGGCATGACGAGCACGTTCGCGGGCCCCGTGAGGCGGCTGAAAGGATATTGCGCCATGATGTCCCGGTTGAGCGCCACGTCGGCCGACATCTCGCCGTCATACTCGAAATCCACGCGCATCCGGTCGAGGATCTCCACCGCCTCCTGGATCTTCTCGGCGCGCTCCGCCCTCGGATGGCCGAAGGTGGAGAAGGACAGCAGCGCCACGCGAGGCTCGTACCCTAAGCGCCGCGCCGCGCCTGCGGTCTCGATGGCGATCTCGGCAAGCTCCTGGGCGTTGGGCATCTCGTGGATCGCCGTGTCGGCCACGAGCACCGTGTGGCCCCGCGCCAGGCAAAGGGACACGCCGATGACCCGGTGGCCGGGCTTGGCGTCGATCACGTGGCGCACGTCGGCGAGCGCCGTCGAGTAGTTGCGGGTCGCCCCCGTCACCATGGCGTCCGCGTCGCCGAGCGCCACCATGGAGGCGGCGAAATGGTTGCGGTCCTGGTTGATCAGGCGCTGGCAGTCGCGGAACAGGTAGCCCTTGCGCTGCAGGCGCTCGTAGAGGAACTGCGCATAGGTGCTGTTGCGCTGGGAGAGGCGCGCATTGTGGATCTCGACGCCCTCGCGGCCTTCGAGATCGATGCCCGCCTGGGCGGCGGTTTCCATGATGCGGTCTTCGCGCCCGACCAGGATGGCCTTGCCGAGCCCCTGGTTCATGAACGAGAGCGCGGCGCGGATCACCCGCTCCTCCTCGCCCTCCGCGAACACCACGCGCTTGGGGAACTTGCGCACCCGCTCGAAGATCCGGTTGAGGGTGCCGGCCACCGGATCGCGCCGGGCGGAGAGCTGCGCCTTGTAGGCCGGCATGTCGACGATGGGGCGGCGGGACACCCCCGTGTCCATGGCGGCCCTGGCCACCGCCATGGGGATGGTGTGGATCAGGCGCGGGTCGAAGGGCACGGGGATGATGTAGTCGCGGCCGAAGCGCGGGCGCGCGCCCTGGTAGGCGGCCGCGACCTCGTCGGGCACGTCCTCCCGGGCGAGTTCCGCCAGCGCCTGGGCGGCCGCGATCTTCATCTCCATGTTGATGGTGGTGGCCTGCACGTCCAGGGCCCCGCGGAAGATGTAGGGAAAGCCCAGCACGTTGTTGACCTGGTTCGGGTAGTCCGACCGGCCCGTGGCGATGATCACGTCGTCGCGGATGCGCGCCACCTCTTCGGGGGTGATCTCCGGGTCGGGATTGGCCATGGCGAAGATGATGGGATTGGGCGCCATGGAGCGGATCATCGCGTCCGTGAACGCGCCCTTGGCCGACAGGCCGAACACCGCGTCGGCCCCGTCGAGGGCATCGGCCAGGGTGCGGGCGGAGGTCTCCGCCGCATGGGCGGATTTCCACTGGTTCATGCCCTCCGTGCGGCCCCGGTAGATCGCCCCCTTGGTGTCGCAGAGGATCACGTTGTTGGGCGCAAAGCCCATGGCCTTGAGAAGCTCCGTGCAGGCGATGCCCGCGGCCCCCGCGCCGTTCACCACGAGCCGGGTCTCGGCCATGTCGCGGCCGGTGAGGTGCAGGGCGTTGATGAGACCCGCGGCCGCGATGATGGCCGTGCCGTGCTGGTCGTCATGGAAAACGGGGATGTCCATGAGCTCCCGCAGGCGCTCCTCGATGATGAAGCATTCCGGGGCCTTGATGTCCTCCAGGTTGATGCCCCCGAAGGAGGGCCCGAGATAGCGCACGCAGTTGATGAAGGCGTCGGCGTCCTCCGTGTCCACTTCCAGGTCGATGGAGTCCACGTCGGCGAAGCGCTTGAACAGCACCGCCTTGCCCTCCATCACGGGCTTGGAGGCCAGCGCCCCGAGATTGCCCAGCCCCAGGATGGCCGTGCCGTTGGAGATCACCGCCACCATGTTGGCGCGGGTGGTGTAGTCGAAGGCCGTGGAGGGGTTTTGCGCAATCGCCAGCACCGGCACGGCGACGCCCGGCGAATAGGCCAGCGACAGGTCCCGCTGGGTGGCCATGGGCTTGGTGGGAACGACTTCGAGCTTGCCGGGGCGGCCCTGGGCGTGGAACTGCAGCGCCTCCTGGTCCGTGAAGGTCGGGCGTTTGCGGTGAGGCGGGCGCTGATCGTCGGTCATGGGGTTCCGCTTGGCGTTGGAGGCATTTTCGAGGGGGTGTGACCTTAAGCCATGGTGGCCGCTTCCCTCAAGACTTGTCCACATCCTTCCTTCGGACCCCAGGCTATGGATGAAACCGCGCCCGGGCTTTGCTACATAAGGCCGATGGCATCCCCAGCTCTCCATCAGGCCCCCGCAAACGCCGATCCCCTCGCCCCCGCCGGGTCCGGCCCGGCGCAGGACAGCCGCGTCACGCCCATGATGGCGCAGTATATCGAGATCAAGGCGGCCAATCCGGACAGCCTGCTGTTCTACCGGATGGGGGATTTCTACGAGCTGTTCTTCGAGGATGCGGAGATCGCCAGCCAGGCCCTCGGCATCGTGCTCACCAAGCGCGGCAAGCACCAGGGGCAGGACATCCCCATGTGCGGCGTGCCCGTGGAGCGGGCGGACGACTACCTCCAGCGGCTGATCGGCCTGGGCCACCGGGTGGCGGTGTGCGAGCAGACCGAGGACCCGGCCGAGGCCAGGAAGCGCGGCGGAAAATCCGTGGTGCGCCGGGACGTGGTGCGGCTCGTGACCCCGGGCACCATCACGGAGGAGCGCCTGCTGGAGCCCGGCCGCGCCAACTACCTCCTGGCGGTGGCCCGCCGCCGGTCCTCCGACACGGGATGGTGCTACGGCCTTGCGGCGCTGGACATTTCCACAGGTCATTTCGTGCTGAGCGAGACGGACGGCGCGGGCCTGCCGGCGGAGATCGCCCGCTTCGAGCCCCGCGAGATCCTGGTGCCGGACGTGATCCACGACGATCCGGAGCTTGCGGGCTTCTGGCGGGAGACCGGAGCCTCCATCACGCCCCTGTCCCGGGAGGGCCTCGACCCGGCCTCCGCCGAGCGGCGGCTGAAGGATCATTTCGGGGTGGCGACGCTCGACGCCTTCGGGTCCTTCAGCCCGGCCGAGATCACGGCGGCGGGCAGCGCCCTGTTCTACGTCGAGAAGACCCAGATCGGCAGCCGCCCGGCCCTCAACCCGCCCGCCCGGGACATGGCGGGCGCGGCGCTCGCCATCGACGCGGCGACCCGGGCCAATCTGGAGCTCACCCGGACGCTTTCGGGGGAGCGGGCGGGCAGCCTGCTCGCCACCATCGACTGCACCGTGACCCCCGGCGGGGCGCGGCTGCTCGCCGAGCGGCTCGCCGGGCCCCTGACCCATCCGGGCATGATCCGGGACCGGCAGGACGCCGTCGAGGCGCTGGTGGCCAACGGCGACCTGCGCGACCGGCTCAGGCGCATCCTCAAGCGCTCGCCGGACCTGGCCCGCGCCCTCTCGCGCCTGAGCCTCGGGCGCGGCGGTCCGCGGGATCTGGCTTGCGTGCGCGACGGCCTTTTCGCGGCGCGGGAACTGGGCCTCGAACTCGCCATCGCGCCCAACCTGCCGGGGGAACTCTCCGCGGCGGCAGGGCGGCTTCAGGCCCTGCGCACGGATGCGGCCGACACGATCGCGGCGGCGCTCGCCGACGAGCTGCCCCTGCTCAAGCGCGACGGCGGCTTCATCCGGGCGGGCTTCGACCGCAACCTCGACGAATTGCGCGAACTGCAGCAGGATTCCCGCCGCTTCATCGCGGCGCTCCAGGCGCGCTACGCCGCCGAGACCGGCTGCCGCGCCCTGCGGGTGAAGCACAACCACATGATCGGCTATTTCGTCGAAGTGCCGCAGAACGTGGGCGAGGACCTGCTCAAGGAGCCCTGGAAGGACGTCTTCGTCCACCGGCAGACCATGGCCGGGGCCATGCGCTTTTCCACCCTGGAGCTGGGCGACCTCGAATCGAAGATCGCGTCCGCCGCCGACCGGGCCCTGAAGATCGAGCTCGCCCTCTTCGACGGCATGGTTCAGGACCTCCTGGACCTCTCGGGCGAGGTGGCCCTTGCGGCGGAGGCCATCGCGGCCATCGACGTGACGGCGGCACTCGCCGACCTCGCCATGCGCCTCGACTGGACGCGCCCCCTGGTGGACACGAGCCTCGCCTTCGCCATCGAGGGCGGCCACCACCCGGTGGTGGAGGCGGCGCTCAAGCGCGAGGGCGCGGCCTTCATCGCCAACGATTCCAACCTGTCGGGAGGGGACGCCGGGCACATCCTCCTGATCACCGGCCCCAACATGGGCGGCAAGTCCACCTACCTGCGCCAGAACGCGCTCATCGTCGTGCTGGCCCAGATGGGGTCCTTCGTTCCGGCCAAGGAGGCGCATATCGGGATCGTCGACCGGCTCTTCTCCCGGGTCGGCGCGGCGGACGATCTCGCCCGCGGCAGGTCCACGTTCATGGTCGAGATGGTGGAGACCGCCGCCATCCTCAACCAGGCCACCGCCCGGTCCCTGGTCATCCTCGACGAGATCGGCCGCGGCACCGCCACCTTCGACGGGCTGTCCATCGCCTGGGCGGCCATCGAGCACCTGCACGAGGCCAACCGCTGCCGGGCCCTCTTCGCCACCCATTTCCATGAGCTGACGGCGCTGGCCGACCGGATGCCGCGCATCGCCAACGCCACCCTGAAGGTGACCGAATGGAAGGGCGAGGTGGTGTTCCTGCACGAGGTGGTGCCCGGCGCGGCGGACCGCTCCTACGGCCTCCAGGTGGCGCGCCTCGCAGGGCTGCCCTCCCCCGTGGTGGAGCGCGCCAGGACGATCCTGAGCGAATTGGAGCGCTCGGACCGGGAAAGCCCCAAGCGGGCGCTGGTGGACGACCTGCCCCTCTTCGCGGCTCCCGTCCGGGCCGAGCCCGCGCGGCCGAAGCCGGACCTCCTGCGGGAAGCCCTCGAGGCCCTGGACCCGGACCAGATGACGCCCCGGGAAGCCCTGGACGCGCTCTATCGCCTCAAGGCCGACGCCAGGGGGAATTGATCGGGAGGTGGATCAGGAGACCTGCGAATTGTCCTCGCGGCCGCGGCCGCCGAAGGGGATGAAGGTCATCGCCTGCGTCTCCCTTGCGTCGCGCTCGGGATCGGCCATCACATAGGCCAGGGCCTCCTTGACGCCGCGCTCCGTGTAGGGCTTGGCGATGACCCCGCGGGCTCCGGCGAAATCCTCCGGGATGCGCTTGGCGTTGGCCGTCATGAAGAGCACGGTCACGTCGTGCTCCGCGGCCAGGCGCCGGGAGACCTCCACCCCTGTGGGGCCGTCCGCGAGATGGATGTCCACGAAGGCGAGGTCGGGATCGAGCTTCGCGCTCAGGTCCAGGGCTTCCGCCGAACAGGCGGCGATGCCGACCACGTCGTGGCCCGCATCCTGCAGCAGGCATTCGAGCTCCAGGGCGATCAGGAGTTCGTCCTCGACGATGAGGACGCGCAAAGGCTTACCGCTACTCAAACCGTGTCTCCGTCGGGCAGGCTGATGGCATTCTCGGGGGCCGCCACGCGGGTGAACGGGAGAGCTGCCCTGGAGAGTTCAGCGGAACCCATGTTCAAATCGAGGCTCATGGATAGGACGGGGAAATTCGCCGGACTCATCATCTTTGGCACATCCTCGCCGGGGCGCTCACAGGAGGCCTGGGGCGCTATGCGCCAGCGAGATGGATGTGCCCCCTGCCATGATGACGCGTCCCTGCTTTTCGATTGAGGTTCCGCCGCCCTGCCGGGCCCGGGAACCTTCTTCCCCGATCGTCGAACTCAACGCCGGGGCGGCGGCAGGGTTCCGGCGGATTCTTTGAACCTTCGAGGGGTGTGTCCTCGCCGCATCAGCAACACTATCCAGACACCGACGGCCACGCTAAAGTCGCGCGTCTCCGGGAGGCTGAACCCCATGGTCATGCGCGTATCCACCGTCGCCTTCGAGGGCATCGAAGCCCGCGCGGTGGACGTGCAGGTGCAGATCTCCCCCGGGAACGTGGTGTTCATGATCGTCGGCCTGCCCGACAAGGCGGTGGCCGAGTCCCGGGAGCGGGTGCGCTCGGCCCTCATCGCCTCCGGCCTGGCGCTCCCGGCCAAGCGCATCACGGTCAACCTGGCGCCCGCGGACCTGCCCAAGGAGGGCAGCCACTACGACCTTCCCATCGCGCTCGGCGTCATGGCGGCCATCGGGGCCCTTCCGGCGGATGCGCTGAACGGCTTCACGGTTCTGGGGGAACTGGCCCTCGACGGCTCGATCACCCCGGTGGCGGGGGTGCTTCCGGCCGCCATGGCGGCCTATGGGCGGGGGCACGGGCTGATCTGCCCCGAGGCCTGCGGCCCGGAGGCGGCCTGGGCCGGCAGCGACATCGACATCCTCGCGCCGCGCTCCCTCATCCAGCTCGCCAATCATTTCAAGGGCGCACAGGTGCTGAAGCGGCCGGAGCCCGCCATCATGCCGGGACCGGGCCTCCTGCCGGATCTGAAGGACATCAAGGGACAGGAGAGCGCCAAGCGCACCCTGGAGATCGCCGCCGCCGGAAGCCACAACCTCTTGATGAACGGCCCTCCCGGCGCGGGCAAGTCCATGCTGGCCCAGCGCCTCCCCTCCATCCTGCCGCCGCTCGGGCCGCGGGAGCTGCTGGAGCTCTCCATGATCCAGTCCGTGGCGGGCCTGCTGGCGGACGGGGCGCTGTCGAATCGCCGCCCGTTCCGCGCGCCTCATCACTCGGCCTCCATGGCGGCCCTGGTGGGCGGCGGCCTCCACGCGCGGCCCGGCGAGGCGTCGCTCGCCCATCACGGGGTCCTGTTCCTGGACGAGTTGCCGGAGTTCCAGCCCCAGGTGCTCGACTCCCTGCGGCAGCCCCTGGAGGCCGGGGAGATCCTGATCGCCCGAGCCAACCATCGCGTCACCTATCCGGCCCGGTTCCAGCTCGTGGCCGCCATGAACCCGTGCCGCTGCGGCCAGGCCACCGAGCCGGGCTACGTGTGCCGCCGCCAGCCGAACGAGCGCTGCATTGCCCAGTACCAGGCCCGCCTGTCGGGACCGCTGCTCGACCGCATCGACCTCGTCATCGAGGTGCCAGCGGTGACCGCCGCCGACATGATCCTGCCGCCGCCCCTGGAGGGCTCCGCCCAGGTGGCCGCCCGGGTGCTCCAGGCGCGGCAGCGGCAGGAGAAGCGCTACGCGGCCCTGGGGCTCGAGGGCATCGCCACCAACGCGGCCTGCCCGCCCGCCCTTCTGGAGGAGGTGGCCCAGCCCGATCCGGACGGCCTGTCCCTCATCCGCGACGCCGCCAACGCCATGCGCCTCTCGGCCCGGGGCTTCCACCGCGTCCTGAAGGTGGGCCGCACCCTGGCCGACCTCGACGGGGAGGAGCGCGTCCGGCGCATCCATGTGGCCGAGGCCCTGTCCTACCGCGCCCATGCCGACCGGCGGTCGAGCGCCGCGTGACCTTGGATAACGGTGGCTGCAACCTTGTAAAACGCTCCACAGCCTCGATATTTTCTGTCACAAAAGAGTGCGGAACAGGCTTTATGTCGTGGTGGAAGACGGCCCGCATGTGAGGCGCGATCCTGCGAGATTCCGATGAGTTCCTCCCCGTTGACCGAAGTGGCTCCCGTCCCCCTGGGCCTGCCCCCGAAGGGGATGGGCAAGTTCATGCCCGGCATGAAAGGGATCGTCCGCGACCACGGCGGCCTCGACCCGGTGCTCGGCCGCCTCGGGTCCCTGGAGGTTCGCCTGGCCACCACCGCCCGGGAGATCAGGCGGGCGCAGAAGCTGCGCTTCAAGGTGTTCTACGAGGAGATGTCCGCCGTCCCCAACGGGGCGGCCCGGCTGTCGCGCCGGGACGCGGACGCGTTCGACGCCGTCTGCGACCACCTGCTGGTGCTCGACCACGACGTGAAGGCGCGGCCCTTCCGGCCGGCCAAGCCCAAGGTGGTGGGCACCTACAGGCTCCTGCGCCAGGAGGTGGCGGACCGGAACCGGGGCTTCTACACCAGGGGCGAATACGACATCTCCCCCCTGCTGAGGGCCCACGCCGGCTCGCGCTTCCTGGAGCTGGGCCGCTCCTGCGTGCTCAAGCCCTACCGCAACAAGCGCACGGTGGAGCTGCTCTGGCACGGCATCTGGGCCTACGTGCTCCATCACCGGATCGACGTGATGATCGGCTGCGCCAGCCTGGAGGGAACCGATCCGAAAAAGCTCGCGCTGCCGTTGAGCTTCCTGCACCACTACGCCGCCGCGCCCGCCGAATGGCAGGCCCGGGCGCTGCCTGAGCGCTACACCGCCATGGACCTGCTGCCCAAGGAGGCGGTGGATCCCAAGGCGGCCCTGCACGAGCTGCCGCCCCTGATCAAGGGCTATCTGCGCCTCGGCGCCGCCTTCGGGGCGGGCGCGGTGATCGACCGGCAGTTCGGCACCACGGACGTGCTGGTGATCCTGCCCGTCTCGGCCATCAACCCGCGCTACATCGACCATTTCGGCCCGGCCGCCAACCGCCACGCGGCCTGAAGGCCTCAGGCCGCCCCGGCCGATAAGGCGCGGCTCCACTCCGCGCGCACATCCTCGTCGCTCTCCCGCTCGAGGCGGCCCCCGGCATGGGCGGCGATGCTTTCCGGCGGCAACAATCGGGCCAGGGCCCAGACCGCCATGGCGCGCACCAGCGGCGAGGGATCGTCGAGCAGGCGCAGGGCCTCGTCCGCCAGGCCCGGCTCCCCCGAATTGCCGATGGCGATGAGCACGTTGCGGACGAAACGGTCGCGCCCGGTGCGCTTGATCGGGGTGCCGGAGAACTTTAACCGGAAGGCCGGATCGTCGAGCCGGGCAAGCTCCCCCAGCGGGAGCGCGGCCAGGTCGTCCCGCTGCATCAGCCGCGCCTCGCGTCCCGCCCGGGCGAACTTGTTCCAGGGGCACACCGCCAGGCAGTCGTCGCAGCCGAAGATCCGGTTGCCGATGCCGGGGCGCAGCTCCGCGGGAACATGCCCCTTGTGCTCGATGGTCAGGTACGAGATGCAGCGGCGGGCGTCGAGCTGGTAGGGGGCCGGAAAGGCATCCGTCGGGCACGCGTCGAGGCAGCGCCGGCAGGAGCCGCAATGGTCCCGCTCCGGGGCATCCGCGGGCAGCTCCGCCGTGGTGAAGATCGCGCCCAGGAACAGCCAGTTGCCGAACTCCCGCGACACGATCACCGTATGCTTGCCTTGCCAGCCCAGGCCCGCGGCCTCGGCGAGGGGCTTTTCCATCACCGGGGCGGTATCGACGAAGACCTTCACGTCCGATCCGGCCCGGGCCGCCAGGAAGCCGGCCGCCTCCTTGAGCTTGCCCTTGATCACGTCGTGATAGTCGCGGTTGCGGGCATAGACCGAAATCGCGCCGCGATCCTTGCGCGCCAGGGCGGCCAGGGGATCTTCGGTCGGTCCGTAGTTCAACCCGAGCAGGATGACGCTGCGCACCTCCGGCCACAGGGCGCGCGGGTCGGAGCGGCGCCCGGCGGTCTCCTGCATCCAGTCCATGGAGCCGTGATGGCCCGCCTCCAGCCACGCCCTCAGGCGCTCCGGCGCGAGGGGGATGGAATCGGGACCGGCGATCCGCACGATGTCGAAGCCGAGCTGCCCGGCGCGGTCCAGGAAGGCGCGCTTGAGCGCCTCCCCGTCCACGACACGATCCGAGCGAGCAGCCGGCTCGCGCCCGGTCCGACCGGGCTCTAGAAGTCCAGGTTGTCGTAATGCTCCGCCGGCGCCATGCCCGGCACCCGGTCCGCCAGGAGCGCGCGGAAGGACGGCCGGGATTTGATCCTGGCGTACCAGAGCCTCGCTGTTTCGTCCTCGTCCCATGGCACGTCGCCGAGATAATCCACTACCGAGAAATGGGCCGCCGCCGCCAGATCCGCATAGGTCATCCGGTCGCCCGCCAGCCAGTTCCGCTTTGCAATCAGGAAGCCGACATATTTGAGATGGTATCGCACATTGGTCCGGGCCGCGCGAATCGCGCTCATGTCCGGCGGACCGCCGCCTGCATCCGAGCGTATGAACCGCTTGTAGATCTTTTCTGTGGCAAGGTAGTCGGACACCTCCTCGTGGAACTTCACCAGGAACCATTCGAGGAGGCGGCGCACCTCCACCCGCTGCGCCGGGTCCCGGGGCAGGAGCCGCCGGTCGCGCAGGCCCTCGCCCCGGGTCTCGTCCAGGTACTCGGACAGGATCCTGGCCCCCGGGACGATGAGCCCGTCATCGTCGACGAACAGGGGAAGGGCGCCCGCCGGATTGATCTCCAGGAACGGGACGCGGCGATCCCACGGCTTCTCCTCGACCAGGTCCGGCTCGAGGCCGAGTTCGGCCAGGACCAGGCGCGCAAAACGCGATTGCGGGCAGAACGGATAGGAATGCAGGATGGCCATGAACGATGAGGATATGAAACAGGGGGCGAGAGTAAGGCCGGGCTTCGTTAAGGGACGGTAAGGAATTGTGGTGAATGTCATGCCCTGGGCGCAGGGGGGCTGCTCTTTGCGCTCAAGGCTCCTTGACAGGTCTCGGGGTCACCCTCCATCTGGCGCCTCCCTTAGGATTTTCAACGATGTCGAATATCATCGAGGCGCTCTTTCTCGGCCTCATCGAAGGCCTGACCGAGTTCCTGCCGGTCTCGTCCACGGGCCACCTGCTCCTCGTGCAGCATTTCCTCGGCTTCCAGTCGCCGGGCAACGCCTTCGCGGTCCTGATCCAGCTCGGGGCGATCCTGGCCATCCTGTCGGTCTATTTCAACAAGCTTCTCTCCATCGCCAGGGCCCTGCCGCACGAGCCCGAGGCGCGGCGCTTCGTGCTCGGCGTGCTCATCGCCTTCCTGCCCGCGGCCCTCCTGGGCGCGGTGCTGCACGGCTTCATCAAGGGGGTGCTCTTCAACCCCTGGATCGTGTGCGCGACCCTGATCGCCGGCGGCTTCGTCCTTCTCGTCATCGACAACATGAAGCTGGAGGCCACCGAGCGGGACGCCACCCGCTTTCCCCTCTCCATGTACCTGAAGATCGGCCTGCTCCAGTGCCTCGCCATGATCCCCGGGGTGTCCCGCTCGGGCGCGACCATCGTGGGCGCCATGCTCATGGGGGCGAGCAAGCGCGCGGCGGCGGAGTTCTCGTTCTTCCTCGCCATGCCCACCATGGCGGGGGCCTTCGCCTACGATCTCCTGAAGAACTACAAGAACCTCTCCGGGAACGACGCGGCGATCATCGGGGCCGGGTTCCTGGCCGCCTTCGTGGCGGCGCTCATCGTGGTGAAGACCCTGCTCGACTACGTCTCCCGCCACGGCTTCGCGCCCTTCGCCTATTGGCGGATCCTCGTGGGCTCCGCAGGCCTCGCCGGCCTGATCGTGTTCGGTTAGCGCCATGCCGACGCAGCACGACGCCCTCGCCGTCACCCTCGCGGTGGTCCTGGCCCTGGCGGTCGCCCTCCTGGCCGCGGTGGCGGGCGCAGGGGTCTTCGAGCCGCGGCCCCGGGCCCAGGGGGCGGCCCCGGACCCGAACTGCGCCGAGTGGTCCGACGGCTGCGTGATCTGCCTCGGCGCCCCCACGGGTCCGGCCTGCTCGACCCCCGGCATCGCCTGCACGCGCGGCCCGATGCAATGCGTGAGGCGGCGGTAGCAGGACCCGGTAAACGGGAGATCCATTTCCCACACCATTGCCCTCACAAGCGGCACCGCTTCTTTTCCCTCCCCCTTGTGGGGAGGGCCAGGGTGGGGGTGTGAGCGATAGCCGATGAAGGTCTGGCGCCCACACCCCCACCTCCTCCCCACCGCAAGTCGGAAGCATCCGACTTGCGCAAGAGGAAGCCCATCTCAGGCAAGCCTTGAGATGGGCTTCCTCTTGCGCAAGTCGGATGCTTCCGACTTGAGGTGGGGGTGTGGGCGCCAGACCTTCATCGGCTATCGCTCACACCCCCACCCTGGCCCTCCCCACAAGGGGGAGGGAAGAGGCTCGCGTGTCATCCTGGGGCCGCGCAGCGGAGCCCGGGATCCATATCCGCCAACAGGGCAGGATGAGGCGCAGCGGATGCCGCCGCGCTCTTGTTCGCACTGTCATGTGTATGGATCCGCTGAGTTCACATTTGAAGTGCAACACCTGCTAAGGTGTTGCTGCGATGGGACAAACCTACAACCACTTGAGCCTGCGCGAGCGGGTGGAGATCGACCTGTGGCGCA
>DATHAU010000077.1:0-18636 GCA_035296545.1 Microvirga sp. | reverse complement strand
TAACTCGTTGAAGTCGATCCGCGGCCGTCACCGCGACAACCAGCTGGTTCGTCGCAAGGGCCGGGTCTACATCATCAACAAGACCCAGAAGCGCTACAAGGCCCGCCAGGGCTGACGTTCGCTGCGGCGATGCCGCGCACGTTTTTATGAATTGACGACGCATGCCGGGGTCCTAGAATCCCGGCATGCGCTTTTTTGCGTGCCTGCTCGCCGCAATGCTGACCTTGGCCGCACCTCCCCTGGGCGCGCAGGAGGCTGCCCGCCCCAAGGGGCAGGCCGCGCCGGCCAAGCCGGCCCCGCGCCCATCCAGCCTCGACGACCTTTTCGAGCGCCTGGCTAAGGCCGAGTCCGAGCGGGAGGCCGAGGGCATCTCGTCCCTCATCGAGCGGCGCTTCGCCCGCTCCGGCTCCGACACGGCGGACCTCCTCCTGAGCCGCGCCGCCGAAGCCTTCGGGTCCAAGGACCTGGCGCTCTCCGTCGAGCTCCTCGACCGGGTGGTCACCCTCCAGCCCAACTGGGCCGAGGCCTGGTACAAGCGGGCCACCGTGTTCTACCAGCTCGACGATCCGGTGGCCGCCATGGCCGATCTGCACCGGGTGCTGAAGCTGGAGCCCCGCCATTTCAACGCCTGGACCGGGCTCGGCCATATCCTCATGGCGTCCGACGACAAGGCCCGGGCGCTGGAGGCCTACCGCCGGGCCCTCAAGATCAACCCTCAACTCTCGGCCGTTCAGACCATCGTGACCCGTCTCGCCCCGGACGTGGACGGCCAGTCCCTCTGATCCGCGCCAAGGCATGAACCTGATCCTCCTCGTCCCGGCCGTCCTGGCGCTGGTGCTCGTCCTCGGGGCGGTTTTCACCTGGGCCCATACCCGCCGGGTCGAGAGGCTCTATCCGGCCACCGGCCGGTTCATGGAGGTCGAGGGCTGCCGGCTCCATTACATCGAGCGCGGGCCCGACGGCGCCGAGCCCCTGGGAACCATCGTGCTCCTGCACGGGGCCACGTCGAACCTCGTGGAAGCCATGCTGGGGCTCGGCTCCGCCCTCGCGCCGCGCTACCGGGTCATCGCCTTCGACCGGCCGGGACACGGCTGGAGCCGGCGCAGGCGCGGGATCGGCGGGGCGCAGCCCGCCTGGCAGGCGGCGGTCATCGCAGGAGCCCTGCGCCGGCTCGGGGTCAGGAACGCGGTCATCGCCGGGCATTCCTGGTCGGGCGCGGTCGTGCCGCATTTCGGCCTCGACCACGCGGACGTGGCCGGGGCGCTCTTCATTCTCTCGGGCGTGACCCATCCCTGGCCCGGGGGGTACATCTCCTGGTACAACCGCCTCACCGCCTCGCCGCTGGGATGGCTGTTCGCGCGCACGCTCGCCATCCCCATCGGCCTCATGCTCTTCCGCTCCGCCGCGCGGAAAAGCTTCTCGCCGCAGCCGGTTCCGCCGGGGTTCCTGGAGAAGGCGTTCATTCCCCTGGTGCTGCGGCCGGCGGCCTTCCACGCCAATTCCCGGGACATCGCGGTGCTGCACGACGCGGTCACCCGGCAAAGCGCCCGCTACGGCGAGATCCGCCTGCCGGCGGTCGTCATGGGCGGAGACCGGGACGAGATCGTCTGGACCGATCTCCACAGCCGCTCGTTCGCCCGCGACGTGGCGGGCGCGGAGCTGGTCGTCCTGCCGGGGGTGGGCCACCTGCCGCAATATGCCAGGCCGGACCTCGTGCTCTCGGCCATCGAGGCCCTGGCCGGGCGGGTCGCGCCGGCCGCGGAGGAGCCCGCGAGAAGCCTTTAGGCCAAACCCTTCTAAGCCTTGGCGGCGTGCTCCTGGTTCACGAAGGCGATGCGCACCATGTTGGTGGCCCCCGGCGTGCCGAAGGGCATGCCCGCCACGATGATGACGCGCTCGCCCACCCCCGAGAACCCCTCGCGCACGGCGAACTTGCAGGCGCGGAACGCCATGTCGTCGATGTCGCTGGCGTCCTTCGTCCGGATGGAATGCACGCCCCAGACCAGCGCCAGGCGCCGGGCGGTGTGCTGGCTCGGGGTGAGCGCCACCACGGTGGTGTTGGGCCGCTCGCGGGCGATGCGGAAGGCCGTCGAGCCCGAATAGGTCCAGGCCGCGATGGTCTTCAGGTGAAGCGTCTCGGCGATCTGGTGCGCGCCGGCCGCGATGGCGTCCGATCCGGTGGCCTCGGGCTCGGTGTTGAGGGTGCGCATGATCGACCAGTAGTTCTGGTCCTGCTCCACCTCCTCGGCGATCCGGCTCATGGTGGAGACCGCGTCCACCGGGTACTGGCCCGAGGCGCTCTCGGCCGACAGCATGACCGCATCCGCGCCGTCATAGACGGCGGTCGCCACGTCGGAGACCTCGGCGCGGGTCGGGACCGGCGAGGTGATCATCGATTCCAGCATCTGGGTCGCCACCACCACCGGCTTGCCGAGGCGGCGCGCCAGGCGGATGATGCGCTTCTGGATGCCGGGGACCTTCTCCAGGGGCATCTCCACCCCCAGATCGCCGCGGGCCACCATGACCGCATCGGAGATTTCCATGATCTCGTCGAGGCGGGCGATGGCCTGGGGCTTCTCCAGCTTGGACATGACCAGCGCCCGGCCGCGCGCCACCTTCTTGACCTCGGCCACGTCCTCCGGGCGCTGCACGAAGGAGAGGGCGATCCAGTCCACGCCCGCGTCCAGGGCCGCCTCCAGGTCCGAGCGGTCCTTCTCGGTCATGGCGGCCACGGGGATCACCGTGTCGGGGAGGCTCACGCCCTTGCGGTTGGAGATCCGGCCCGCAACCTCCACGGAGGTCGCCGCCGAGCCCTGCTTCACGCTCTTCACGCGAAGGCGCAGCTTGCCGTCGTCGATGAGGATCGTGTGGCCCGGCTCCAGCGACGAGAGGATTTCCGGATGGGGCAGGTGAACGCGATCCGCGTTGCCCGGGGTCTTGTCCTCGTCCAGGGTGAAGGTCTGGCCCGGCACCAGCATGGCGCCGTCGCCCTCGAAGCCGCCCACGCGCAGCTTGGGACCCTGGAGGTCCGCCAGGATCGCGATGGGGCGCTTGAACCTGGCCTCCACGGAGCGGATCATCTCGACCCGCTCCTTCAGCCGCTCCCGGGGCAGGTGGCTCATGTTGAGGCGGAACACGTCGGCGCCCGCCTCGAACAGCTTGGCGATCATCTCCGGGGATTCGGAGGCCGGCCCCAAGGTGGCCAGAATTTTCGTGCGCCGCGCGCGTCTCATGGTCATTGCCCCCCTGGGCGGTTCGTTTCCGTCAGCTGGATGATCCAGCTTTTCTGTTCACCCGTATCGACTTCGAAGAAGGCGCTGCGGTCGAAGCCTCTGGCGAGGCAGTCCTCGGTTCCCCGGATCGTGAATTCCCGCTCCCGGGTGCACATGAAGGAGCGCCCGAACCATTCGCCGCCCCGGTCGTAATCGATAGCGTAGACATAATAGAAGCGGCCGCCGAGCTGACCGCTGAGCAGGGTCTCGCAATCGTGAGGCTTCAGGTTCCACCAGCCTTCCGTCACCCATCCCTGGGCGTCCCGGTAGCCCAGGGCGATGCCCACCCGGCTCGCGGTCTGGTTGCACAGGCGCAGGTCCGCCCGGGCCGGAGAGGCAGCCAGAAAGGCTCCGCCCAGGAGAACCGTCGCGAGCCCGAGGCCTCGACGCCAGCGCGGAGCCCGTATGAAAGCGATGTCCTTCATGGATCTTGATTCGGCCGATGGGGAGAAGGGATGAAGTTGCACAATGCTTCGAGAATGGTGGCGAAACGTTGTTGACCAGAAGGGGCGGCGCATCAAGGCCTCCGGGCATAAATGATGCGCCTCCGATCCGTTAAAATTCCTCGAGTCCGGGGAGGCCGGCGCCCCGGAGCGCGCCCGTTCCGCCGAGGCGCAGGGGCATGAGCCCTCACCCTACGGGAGCTTTCCCCTGGGGTCTGGCCGTCCAGATCCCGAACAGAATCAGCGCGCCGCCCAGGGCCTGGACGAGGGTGAGCGCCTCGCCGAGGAGGATCCAGCCGAAGATCGCGGCGGCCACGGCTTCCAGGAAGATCACCAGGGATGAGAAGACGGAGGGCAGGCGCCCGAGCGCCACGGCGAGAAGCCCCTGGCCGCCCGCATGGCTGATGAGGGCCATGGCGGTGAGCGCCGCCACGCCCTGCCAGGTTTGCGGAAGGACCCGCGGGTCGAGCAGGTTGGCGACCACGCAAAGGGCGGCCGCGGTGATGACCCCCGCCTCGAAGGTGACGCGGGCGGCGCCCGCGTGCCGGCGCGCCCGCTCCACCGTGAGAAAGTAGAGGCCGAAGAACACGGCGGTCATGACCCCATAGAGGTCGCCTTCCAGCCGGGCGGGGTCGACCTGCAGGCTCTGGCCGATCAGGGCCGCGCCGCCGAGCAGGCACAGGGCAAGGCCCGCGACGGTGCCCCGGGCGATCCGCTGCTTCATCACGAGCCATGCGATGAGCACCACGACGAGCGGAGCCATGGTGGCCAGGAAGGTGGCGTTGGCCACCGTGGTCTTGAGGATCGACTGGTGCCAGACGAAGAGGTCGCCCGCAAAGACCAGGCCGCTGAGAACGGTGGGCATCGCGAAGGAGGCCCCGGGGCGCGCCAGCAGGCGCTCTCGCCTCCTCGATCCGCATCCAGGCGTAGAGAACCGGCAGGGCGAGCGCCACGCGCCAGAAGGCGCTGGCGAAAGGGCCCACGTCGGCCGCCGAGAAGCGCACGAAAATGGGCGAAATCCCCATGGCGACCGCCCCTAGGCAAAGGGCGGCGAAAGCCGGGGCGAAGCCCGCGTCAACGCGTGCAGGGGTGGAGGTGGAGGGCATGAATTCTTTCGCGGATCGCTGCGCGGATGATCGCGTTGCCAGCCTTGGTAGGGCAGGTTAAGGCTCTTCTTCAACCCTTGAATCCATTCTCCTTCGGCCTTCTTGTTCCCATGCCTGCTTCCGCCGCGCTCGAGCTCGCCAGCCCCGCCCTTGAGCCCTGTCCCGTCGAATTCATCGATGGCGCCGTCGAATCGGGCGTCCTGATCCTGTGCGACCACGCCTCCAACGCGGTGCCGCCGGACCTGGGCGACCTCGGCCTGCCGGAGACTGAGTTCCAGCGTCACATCGCCTACGACATCGGGGCCGCCGCCGTGACCCGGTCGCTTGCCCGCCGCCTCGGGGCGCCGGCGATCCTCACCCAGTTCTCCCGCCTGATTATCGATCCGAACCGGGGGCGGGACGATCCCACCCTGGTGATGCGGCTCTCCGACGGCGCGGTGATCCCGGGCAATGCCGGGGTGGACGAGGCCGAGGTCCAAAGGCGCATCGCGCGCTTCTACGATCCCTATGACGCGGCGATTTCCGCGGCGATCCGCCGGGCCCTGGCGGCGGGGCATCCGCCGGTGGTGGCGACCGTGCACAGCTTCACGCCTGTCTGGCGCGGCCGGCCGCGCCCCTGGCATGTGGGCGTCCTGTGGGACGCGGACAGCCGCTTCGCCGGGCCCCTGCTGCAGGCCCTGAGCGCCGAGGAAGGACTCGTCGTGGGCGACAACGAGCCCTATGATGGGGCGCTCGCGGGCGATACGGTGGACCGCCACGCCACCGTGCGAGGGCTCGCCAACGCCCTCATCGAGATCCGGCAGGACCTGATCGCCGACGAGTGCGGCGCGGAGGAATGGGCAAGGCGACTCGCCCGCCTCCTCGGGCCGCTGGCGGCGCAGGAGGCGCTCCGGTCGCCGCGGCATTATGGGTCCCGCACGCGAGAGCGCCTGCGGCGTCATCGAGGACAGGGCTGATGAACGACATGGATCTTGCAACCCGGACGGAACTGGAAGCCGCGGCCTTCCGCAGGCTCCTGGAGCACCTGCGCGGCCGCACCGACGTGCAGAACATCGATATGATGAATCTGGCGGGCTTCTGCCGCAACTGCCTGTCCAACTGGCTGAAGGACGCGGCCGACGAGCGCGGTGTCGCCCTCACCAAGGAGGAGAGCCGGACCCATGTGTACGGGATGCCCTACGAGGAGTGGAAGGAGCGCCACCAGACCGAGGCCACGGCGGCGCAGCGCGAAGCCTTCGAGAAGCCCGAGCCGCGGCATTAAAGCGGCGTCAACCAAATCCGCCTAAGACTGGCGCCAACGCCATCAACCAGGGGCTTCTTTCATGGACGACGCAGCCTTCCAGACCGAATCCGTCGCGGCCGATCAGCTGAAGGCCTTCATCGAGCGCATCGAGCGCCTCGAGGAGGAAAAGGCCGGCATCGCGGGGGACATCAAGGACGTCTACGCCGAGGCCAAGGGCAACGGCTTCGACACCAAGGTGCTCCGCAAGATCATCTCCCTGCGCAAGCGCGACTACGCCGAGCGCCAGGAGGAGGAGGCCATCCTCGAACTCTACATGCAGGCGCTGGGAATGGCAGGATAATCATCCGCCGGATATTCGGCCGGGTGGAGTTTGAGGCCCTTCGCCTTGCGGCGGAGGGCTTTTTTCATGCCCGCGCGACGGCCGGCCTCGGCTCCGGGGGCGGCGGCCGAGACGCGTCCGCAGGCGATGGGGAGGGGCGGGCGACGGCGGCGGCTGTGCAATCCGGCATGGATCCAGGCTGCAACATTGTCGTTGTGGGCGACCGCCTCGACCCTGCAAAGGAAGGCCATGGGCAGGACTCCGTTGCGGAACGCCTCGTCGGTGCAGGCGGTGATCAAGGTCATAATCGTCAGCCTCACTGAGATTACGCTTGAGAGTACTTTCCGTCAGGACAATAATCTTGCTTCCGGATGGGTACCCCAATGGCCCGGGCGAGGTAAGCCCAATTTGGTAGGGCTGGCGCGCCGGGCCGCAGGGCGAGGAGGCGGGTTTCCCCGCCCCCGTCATCTCACCACGGGCAGGGGCTTCACGGCCGGACCGGTGAAGCGGTTGGTTGCCAAGTCCCCCACGGGCCTGGATGAGGAGCCCATATGCAGGCTCGGCTCGGCCGACATCAGGGCGCTGAGCGCGGTCACCGGCGGCTTCCCGGCGTTCGAGGGCGTCCCGAGCCCGGGAGCCGCAAGGGGCCTGGGTGGCGCCGGGTCCCTGGGCGCATCCTTGAGGGTCGAGCCCGTCGTCCGGATCTCCGCCGGGCCGGCGGAGGCAAGGACCACGGGGCGCGCATCGGGGCGAGGCGGCGGGAGCGGAACCTGGGATGCCGGACCAGCGGCCGCCACCGCGACGGAGCCGCGCAATTCCGCAAGGGCCGGGATCGGGTCGTTGGCGGATGGGGAGCCGGGCCGGGCGGGCGGCAGCGGCACATAGGCGAGAGCCACGGGCTCGCCCGGCTCATCCGCATCCGGGCGCCGGGGCGGGATCGGCGCAAAGGCCATGCCCTTGGGCTCCGACAGGCCGGAGCTCTGGCCTTCGGGCCCCTGCTGCCAGGCAAGGGAGGGGCCCGCCGGGGTGTCCACGGTGCTCGGCGCCCCGCTGATTCGGGTGGGCTGCTGCCGAGGAGGCGAAAGCTCCTCGCGCAGGGCCGGCGCCATGGCGGCTACCACGGCCGGCGCGGGGGGCTCCGGCCTGGGCTGCGCGACGGGAGCCTGGCGCGTTGCGGGCTGCGCCGGAGCGGGCTGCAGCACCGCGTAGACCGAGGAATTGGCGTCGCTCGCGTAATAGTTCTGGGGATTGCTCGACGGCGCCCTGCGCGACGCGAAGAGGGAGCGGCCCGACCGGGACGCGGTCCGGATCTCCTCCGCATCCTCGTCCTCGTCGCTGCCGCCGAACAGGGTGGCCCAGAAGCTCTTGCGGCGGGGCTGCGCGGCTCCCCCTTCGCCCGCGTCCGCATAGGCGCTGTAGCCGGCCACCGTGCCGCCCTTGGCGAGAACCTCGGCGCGGGCCTCCTCGTAGCCGGGCAGGGGCGTCCCGTCCGACGGGACGTGCACGGTCTTGCCGTCGGGGAAGAGGCGCACGAGCTGATCGCGGGTCATGCGCGGCCAGGCGCGCACGCTGCCCACATCCAGGTGAACGAAAGGCGTGTAGGCGTTGGGATAATAGCCGACGCCGCCGTTCTGCAGCCTCATGCCGACGGCGCGCAGGCGCTCGGTCGGCACGTCGGGCAGGTAGAAGTCCATGGCCTTGCCGAGCATGTGCTGGCTGTTCTTGGCCACCCCGCTGGAGCGCCGCCGGAGCATGGAGTTGGTCTGAGGGGAGCGGTAGGCGGAATTCACATGCACCGGCGCGCCCGATCCGACCTCGCGATAGACCTCCCACACCGTATCGAACAGGCGCGGGTCCATGCGGGTGGGTTCGTCCCGGCGCCAGTCGCGCAGGAACCAGTTGAGCTGCTGCAAGGCGGCCTGATCGTACTGCCCGTTGCGCCGGAAGGTGGCGGTGAGGGTTTCCTTGGTGTTGTTGTGGTAGAAGGTGAGCGTTCGCGTATCGCCGTTGGCCACCGCATCCTGCGTGCCGCGGACCCCGCCCACCATCACGGCCAGAAAGGCCGCAAGGCCGATGCCGGCGCGGCCGAACCCCCTCGAGGCGGCCGCAAGAGCAGCGCGCCCGGAAGCGGGTTTTGCCCCTCTATCCGTCCGGCGCTCCCCCTTGCCATGAGCGCAGCACCCGACGCGAAAAACCGGGGCCGCCATTGCCGCGCTAAGCGCCAGGCGGCCGGTACGCAATACTCTCACTGTGACACTCGTCTTCTGATCTGCCGCGCCCGCGGATGCGGCGTCCTTATAGTGAAAGGAGCTTTGTCGAAGACGGTTACCTTGGGGTTAAGTGGCGGGGAAAAACGGCCCGGGAAGGAGATTATTCGGCAAGGCTCAGGGCCGTGCGAACCTTGCGGTCGAGGCCGTAGAGATCCTCGAAGGACTTCAGCTCGCCCGTCTCGTCGACCGCCAGGGTGAAGTAGGTCAGGTGCACGGGCAGCGGGCGGCTCAGATACACATAGCGCTCGCCCTTGCCGATGAGGCCGCGCAGTTTCTGCTCCGACCATTTCCCGTCCTGGCCCAGAACCTCCTCCGCAAGCTGGAAGGGCTGCTCGACGCGCACGCAGCCGTGGCTGAAGGCGCGCCTGCTGGCCGAGAAGAGGTTCCGGTTCGGCGTGTCGTGCAGGTAGACCGCGTGCTGGTTCGGGAACATGAACTTGAGGAAGCCCAGCGCGTTGCGCTCGCCCGGCGGCTGCTGCACCGAGATCTGGTTGCCCTTGCGGATGATCCGGTAGCCCTTGCGCGCCGCATAGGTGGGATCGCTGGCGAGCGCGGGAAGGATCTCCTTCTTCATGATCGAGGGCGGGATCGTCCAGGACGGATTCACCACGAGATATTTCATGCTCTCGGAGAAGATCGGCGTCTGCGATTCCTGCTTGCCCACGATGACGCGGGTCTGATGGACCACGCTGCCCGCCTCCATCAGCCGCAGGCGGAATTCGGGCACGTTCACGAAGATGTGCCGCGCCCCGAGATCGGCGGGCAGCCAGCGCCAGCGCTCCATGTTGGCGATCAGGTCGGCCTCCCTCTGGGCGACGGAGGGTCCGGAGAGCGCCGCAACGGTCTGAGGGGTCAGGACGCCGTTGGTGGGCAGGCCTTTCGTCTTCTGGAAGCTTGCAACCGCCGAGGCGATGCGCTCGTCGTAGACGGTCTGATCCTCGTCGTGCTTCGCCAGATTGAAGCGGGCGCGAATCAACGGCACGCGCGGATCCTTCATGCCGACGCGCAGGGACGGGCCCTTCGGCACGCGCAGGCTCGGCTGCGTGGGGTGGTTCTCGCGCAATCTGGCGAGCTGCGCCTTCAGGCCCTGATAGCCCCGGTGCTGCGGATTGAAGGCGGCCAGCGCCGCGCCCGCATCCTTCGCGGAGGCGACGGCCGCCAAAACCGCTGCGATGTCGGGAAGATCGAGCTTCGGCGTCACCAGCGGGGAGAGGCGGGACGGGTCGATGCGGCCGCCGCGGGCGTCGCGGGCATAGCGGATGACGGACGCGCTGAGCTTCAGGTCCGCCTCGGCCCATTGCGCCGGCGTCGAGGCCTTGTTCAGGGCCCCATCGGGCAGGGGATAATCGGCGGGGTCGAGGCCTTCTTCGCCCGCCGCCTTCAGGCGTCCCATCACCGCAAGGGCCGAGGACGACCAGGCGCCGTCCTGCACCCACAGCGAGGAGCGCCCGGCCTGCATGTAGAAGGCCGACAGGGCGTCCCGGTCCCGCCGGTCCAGGCGCAGCTCCCGCATGGCGGCGTCGTCCGCGAGGCGCTTCTCCACCGCGACGCGAAGCCAGTCCGACGGGGTGAGCGCCATGACGGCCGGATCGGGAAGCGGGATGTCGAGCCCGTCCGCGGGCCTCAGGTCTCCCGCCGTGATGGTCACGGGCGAGGGCTCCGGAAGCGGGATATGGTCCGTGCGGGCGGCGTCCTGCACTGGCGCCCGGTCGATCGCCACGTCGTGGAAGGAGGGCTCGGCGGCCTCCCCCATGAGGACCGGCTGGAGCCGGTCCGGCGCGACGCCCCGGACTCCGTCATCGGCCCGGACGGCGGGCGACAGGAGGGAGACGGATCCGATGAGACCCAGCCAGATTGTCGTCTTGCGCAAGCCACGCATGACCCTGCTCCCTGTCGCGATGTGCGGAGGACCAGGATCCTCCTTGTTTGATTCTGTTTTGGCCGTGCGCCGGAGCACTCCGGCCTAGCTTAACGCATGAACACGTCAAGCGGCTTCATCATGAAGGCCAGGTTCTTTCAATTTTCGGTAAAGGGACGGGCGGCCCGTTCCGGGGTGAGGTGAAACGGCGGGTCTGTGCCGTTGATCATGCCGGGGCGAACCGGATCGCCCGGGTCATCCGCGCCGGTGGAAAAAAGCTTCCCGCCGGAACGAGGAGCGGCCGACCGCCTTCCCGGGCAGGAGGGGCATGAAAGCGACCTCACAGGCGCAAAGCGGCTTCATCACGCTCCGCCGCCCTGAAACGCCGCCCCTAGGCCCGATCGGGTTGATCCGGAGGCGCAGGCGGCCAATATGTGTGTGACCCTGCTCTCGAACTCCCTTCCGGACCATGCCCGCAACCTTCCAGAAAGCTTTCGCTTTGCACCACACCTCCTCCACGGGCGCGGCCCAGGCCGATCTCGGCCTGCTGCCGGAATGGAACCTGTCCCATCTCTATCCCGGCATCGACAGCCAGGCCTTCAAGGGCGATCTCGCCCGGGCCGAGGAGGAGTGCAGGGCCATGGCCGAGGCCTATCGCGGCAGGCTCGACGGGCTGGCGCGGGGGGAGGGGGCGGCCGAGGCCCTGGCGGGGGCCATCCGGCGCTACGAGGCGCTGGAGGACCTCCTGGGCCGCATCATGTCCTATGCGGGGCTGGTCTATTCCGGCGACACCACCGATCCGGTGCGGGCGAAATTCTACGGCGACACCCAGGAGCGCCTGACGGCGGCGTCGAGCGAGCTTCTGTTCTTCGGGCTCGAACTCAACCGCATCGACGACGAGGTCATGGACAAGGCCATGGACGAGGAGCCCCTCGCCCATTACCGCCCCTGGATCGAGGACCTGCGCAAGGACAAGCCCTACCAGCTCGACGACCAGATCGAGAAGCTCTTCCACGAGAAGTCCGTGACCGGGCGCTCCGCCTGGAACCGCCTCTTCGACGAGACCATCGCCTCCTTGCGCTTCAACGTGCGCGGCGAGGAGCTGCCCATCGAGCCGACCCTCAACAAGCTTCAGGACCCGGACGAGACCCTGCGCCGGGACGCCTCCGACGCCCTGGCCAAGACCTTCAAGGCCCATCTGCGCACCTTCACGCTCATCACCAATACCCTCTCCAAGGACAAGGAAATTTCCGACCGCTGGCGCGGCTTCCAGGACGTGGCGGATTCGCGCCACCTCGCCAACCGGGTCGAGCGCGAGGTGGTGGAGGCCCTGGTTTCCGCCGTGCGCGAGGCCTATCCGCGCCTGTCCCACCGCTACTACGCCCTCAAGGCCGGATGGTTCGGCAAGGACAAGCTCGACCATTGGGACCGCAACGCGCCCCTGCCGCGGGTCGAGCAGCGCACCATCGCCTGGGACGAGGCGAGGGAGATGGTTCTGTCCGCCTATTCGGCCTTCTCGCCCCGCATGGCCGATATCGCGCGGCGCTTCTTCGACGAGAGCTGGATCGACGCTCCCACGCGCCCCGGCAAGGCCCCGGGGGCCTTCGCCCATCCCACCGTTCCCTCGGCGCATCCTTATGTGCTCCTGAACTATCAGGGAAAGCCCAGGGACGTGATGACGCTGGCCCATGAATTGGGCCACGGGGTGCATCAGGTTCTGGCCGCCCCCAACGGGGCGCTCATGGCGCCCACGCCCCTGACCCTTGCCGAGACCGCAAGCGTGTTCGGCGAGATGCTCACCTTCCGCCGCCTGCTCGACCAGACCACCGACCGGGTGCAGCGCAAGGCGATGCTGGCCGCCAAGGTCGAAGACATGATCAACACGGTGGTGCGCCAGATCGCGTTCTACTCCTTCGAGCGCAAGGTGCACCTGGAGCGCCGCAACGGCGAGCTGACCGCCGAGAAGCTGTGCGAGCTGTGGATGTCCGTGCAGGACGAGAGCCTCGGCCCGTCGATCCGCCTCGGGCCCGGCTACGAATCCTTCTGGACCTACATCCCCCACTTCATCCACTCGCCCTTCTACGTCTACGCCTATGCCTTCGGCGACTGCCTCGTGAACTCCCTCTACGGGGTCTACGAGCGGTCGAACGAGGGCTTCGTGGACCGCTACTTCGCGCTCCTGTCGGCCGGCGGCACCAAGCATTATTCGGAGCTGCTCGCCCCCTTCGGGCTCGATGCCCGCGACCCGTCCTTCTGGCAGATCGGGCTTTCCATGATCGAGCGGCTGATCGGCGAGCTCGAAGCCATGGAACAGGCGGCCTGATGTCCGAATCCGATCGCGAAGCCAACCGCTTCTCCGCCCGCGCGGCCCGCTACGCCCGCGTCGGGGCCAACATGGGCGGCGTCGCCGCCCGCATGGCCGGATCGCGGCTGTTCGGGGGCGACGCCCGCGACGCCTCCAACGCGGCGGCCCTTGCCGGGGCCCTCGGCGGCCTCAAAGGGCCGATCATGAAGGTGGCGCAGCTCCTGGCCACCATCCCGGATCTGATCCCGCCGGAATATGCCGCCGAGCTGCAGAAGCTCCAGAGCGAAGCGCCGCCCATGGGGGCGGCTTTCGTCAAGCGGCGGATGCAGGCGGAGCTGGGCCCGGGCTGGCAGAGCCGCTTCGGCTCCTTCGATCTCAACCCCGCCGCCGCCGCCTCCCTGGGCCAGGTGCACCGGGCCGCCACCAGGGAGGGCGTGCCGCTCGCCTGCAAGCTCCAGTACCCGGACATGCAATCCGCCGTGGAGGCGGATCTGAGCCAGCTCGAACTGGTCTTCGCCCTCCATCGCCGCATGGACCCGGCCATCGACACCCGCGAGATCTTCAAGGAGATCGGCGAGCGGGTGCGGGAGGAGCTGGACTACGAGCGCGAGGCCAAGCACGCGGCGCTCTACGCCGGGACCCTCGCCGATGTGGACAATGTGCGCGTGCCGGAGGTCTATCCCGACCTGTCCACCAAGCGTCTCCTCAGCCTGGGCTGGCTCGAGGGCGAGAAGATCCTGCAATTCACCGAGGCCCCGACGGAGATCCGCAACCGGCTGGCCGTCGCCATGTTCAAGGCCTGGTGGCACCCGTTCAGCCACGCGGCCGTCATCCATGGCGATCCGCATCTGGGCAATTACACGGTGTTCTCCGAAGGCGGGGAGCCGAGGGGCATCAACCTGCTCGATTACGGCTGCGTCCGCATCTTCCACCCGCGATTCGTGGGCGGGGTGGTGGATCTCTACCGCGGGCTCCTGCACGACGACCGCGCCCGCGTGGTCCACGCCTACGAGACCTGGGGCTTCAAGAACCTGTCGTCCGAGCTGATCGACGTCCTCAACATCTGGGCGCGCTTCATCTACGCGCCGCTCCTCGACGACCGGACCCGCACGGTGGCCGACGGGGTGAAGCCCGGGGAATACGGCCGCCGCCAGGCCTTCGAGGTGCACAAGGCCCTCAAGGAGAAGGGACCGGTCACGGTGCCGCGGGAATTCGTCTTCATGGACCGGGCGGCGGTGGGGCTGGGCGCGGTCTTCCTGCACCTCAAGGCGGAGCTGAACTACCACCGGCTCTTCGAGGCCGAGATCGACCGCTTCTCCCTCGACGCCCTGGAGCAGAAGCAGAACGAGGCCCTGAGAGCGTCGGGCTTGCCGATTCCCCTGTAATCAGGTTGCCTATGGGGCGATCCGGCCCTAGAGGGCTCGGACCACGTCAGGGGCAGCCGATGAAGATCGCATTCGTACACCAGAACTTCCCGGGCCAGTTCAAGCGTCTCGCGGCGACCTTCGCCCGGGAGGGGCACGAGGTGGTGGCCCTCGGCATGGTCAAGGAAAGCCGGTTCCCCGGCATGAAGTATTTTTCCTACAACGCCGTTCCCGGGCCGGAGGACGAGCCCTTCCAGAACCGGTACTCCCCGGTCATCCCGCGCCTGCGGCGGGCCTACGGGGTCGCCCACCGGGCCCGGCAGCTGGCCGAGCAGGGCTTCCATCCCGACGTGGTGGTGGTGAACACGGGCTGGGGCGAGAACCTGTTTCTCAAGGATGTCTGGCCCGATGCCCGCCACGTGGCCTATTTCGAATACTACTACGCCGCCAAGGGCCAGGACCTGGATTTCGATCCGGAATACTCCACCCACAACGTGGAAACGATCTGGAAGCTGCGGATCAAGAACGCCATGCAGCTCGGCGCGTTCGACGCGGCGGATCTGGCCGTCGCGCCCACCGCCTATCAGCGCGACACGTTCCCGGCCTACCTGCGGGACCGCATCGCGGTCATCCATGACGGCATCGATACCCGCAGCCTCAAGCCCGACCCGGCCGCCTTCCTGCGGGTCGGCAAGGACGGCCCCAGGCTCAGCCAGGACGTTCCGGTGGTCACCTATGTGAGCCGGAACATCGAGCCCATGCGCGGCTCCCATGTGGTCATGCGCAGCCTGCCGGATCTCCTGGAGATCGACCCGAGCCTCCGGGTGGTGGTCATCGGCGGCAAGGGCAACAGCTATTCCGGCCCGGCCCCGGGCGGAAAATCCTGGTTCGAGCATTTCAAGTCGCAGATCCCGCGCCCGGCGGACTGGTCGCGGGTCCATTTCGTGGGCAATCTCCCCTACGACCAGTTCGTCAGGGTGCTGCAGATCTCCTCCGCCCATATCTACATGACCTATCCGTTCGTGCTGTCCTGGTCCTCCATCGAGGCCATGGCCCTCGAATGCCGGATGGTCGCCTCCGACACCGCCCCCGTGCGCGAGATCATCCAGGACGGGGTCAACGGCCGGCTCTTCCCGTTCTTCGACGGGGGGGGCCTGGCGGAGCGGGTGCGCGAAACCCTCGCCGACAAGGAGAAATCCGCCGCCATGGCCCGGGAGGCCCGGCGGATCGCCGTGGAGAAATACGACTACGAGACGGTCTGCCTGCCCCAGTGGCGGGATTTCCTGGGGATCAAGTGAGGCGACCGGGCGTTCATAAAATGAGCCGTGAATCCATTGGAAAGATTGCGGCTTCCGGCGGCTTGCGCTAAACGCAGCCGTTAAGAACCGTTGCTGAACAGGGCACTTGACTGATGGCCGATATAAAACATGCGCCGCACGGGGGTTACAGCCCGGACATGGACGGACCGACCCATGAGGCCACCTACCAGGGTTTCGTCCGCTTTGCCGAGATCGGCACCGCCGTGGTGCTCTGCCACGTGCTGGCCCTGGCCGTGGGCGGCATCAGGCATGCCTGGCTGACCGCGATCTTCGGCGTGATCCTCTCCCTGGCCGCAGGCGCGGTGGGAGCGATCGCTCCGGCCATCGGGGTGCGGGCTCCGGCGGCGGTGGGCATTCTCCTCCTCCTGGCTCTTGCCCTCTATTGAGAATTCTTCTCTCTTGAGAACCATGCTCCGGGGCCTCGCGCCCGGGAGAAACAATCAGCTGAACGACAGCAGGGGTGACGCATGCGGATCGCCGTTCTCTCCGAAACCGACCGAGTGGAGACCCGCGTCGCCGCCTCGCCCGAGACGGTCAAGAAATACAAGGCGCTCGGCGCAAGCGTGACCGTGCAGGCCGGGGCCGGGGTTCAGGCCGGCATTCCCGATTCCGAGTTCGAGGCGGCCGGCGCTTCGCTCGCCCCCACGGCCGAGGAGGCCCTGCGGGAGGCGGATCTCATCCTCAAGGTCCGCCGTCCGGGCGAGGGCGAACTGACCGGCGCAAAGCCCGGCGCGGTTCTCATCGCCATCATGGACCCCTACGGCCAGGAGGCCGCCCTCCGGTCCATGGCGGATTCAGGGGTCGCGGCCTTCGCCATGGAGCTGATGCCCCGCATCACCCGGGCCCAGGTGATGGACGTGCTCTCCTCCCAGGCCAATCTCGCCGGCTACCGGGCGGTGATCGACGGCGTTTCCGAATACGGCCGCGCCATGCCCATGATGATGACCGCCGCCGGCACCGTTCCGGCGGCCCGGGTCTTCGTCATGGGGGCGGGCGTCGCGGGCCTCCAGGCCATCGCCACCGCGAGGCGGCTCGGCGCGGTGGTGACGGCCACCGACGTGCGCCCCGCCGCCAAGGAGCAGGTGGAGAGCCTGGGCGCCAAGTTCGTCGCCGTGGAGGACGAGGAGTTCAAGCAGGCCGAAACGGCCGGCGGCTACGCCAAGGAGATGTCGGCGGAGTACCGGGCCAAGCAGGCCGACCTCGTGGCCGCCCACATCGCCAAGCAGGACATCGTGATCACCACGGCCCTGATCCCGGGCCGCCCGGCCCCCAAGCTCATCAGCCGCGCCATGGTGGAGGCCATGAAGCCCGGCTCGGTGATCGTCGATCTCGCGGTGGAGCGGGGCGGCAACTGCGAGGTGGCTCAGCCCGGACAGGTGGTGGAGCACAACGGCGTCAAGATCGTCGGCCATCTCAACGTGCCCGGGCGGCTCGCCGCCACGGCCTCGCTCCTCTATGCCAAGAACCTCTATTCCTTCGTCGAGACGCTGGTCGACAAGGAGAGCAAGACCCTTGCGGTGAAGTGGGACGACGAGCTCGTGAAGGCCACCTGCCTGACCCGCGACGGCGCCATCGTCCACACCGCGTTCCAGCCGGCCGCATAACCTTCAAGGGGGACACCATGGCGACACTCACGCCCGACCAGGCCGTCGAGCAGACCCGAGCCGCGGCCGAGGCCGCCCGGCTCTCGGCCGACAGGGCCCAGGCCATTGCCGATCAGGTTGCCGATGCGGCCGGAGCCGCCGCCGCCGCCGTCACCCACGGGGCGGTGGACCCCACCGTGTTTCGCCTCGCCATCTTCGTTCTGGCCATCTTCGTGGGCTATTACGTGGTCTGGCAGGTGACGCCGGCGCTGCATACGCCGCTCATGTCGGTGACCAACGCGATCTCGTCCGTGATCGTGGTCGGCGCCCTGCTGGCGGTGGGCGTCAATGCCGGGCCGGGCTTGAGCGACGGCCCGATCTGGGCCCGGTCGCTTGGCTTCATCGGCCTGATCCTCGCCTCCATCAACATCTTCGGCGGCTTCCTGGTGACCCAGCGCATGCTCGCCATGTACCGCAAGAAGGGGTGAGGCGATGTCGGCCAACCTTGCCTCGATCCTCTATCTCGTCTCCGGCGTCCTGTTCATCCTGGCGCTCAGGGGCCTGTCGCACCCCACCACCTCCCGGCAGGGCAACCTCTACGGCATGGTGGGCATGGGGATCGCCATCCTCACCACCCTGTTCGTGCAGCCCCCGGACGGGTTCGGCGGCTGGACCCTGGTGATCCTGGGGCTTGCCATCGGCGGCGGCGTCGGCGCGGTGATCGCCCGGCGCGTGCCCATGACGGCCATGCCCCAGCTCGTGGCGGCCTTCCACTCCCTGGTGGGCCTTGCGGCGGTTCTGGTGGCGGCGGGCGCGCTCTACGCCCCGCAGGCCTTCGGCATCGGCGCCGAGGGCGCCATCCATGGCGGCTCCCTGTTCGAGATGGCCCTCGGCGCGGCCATCGGCGCCGTGACCTTCACGGGCTCGGTGATCGCGTTCCTGAAGCTCGACGGGCGCATGTCCGGCAAGCCGATCATGCTGCCGAGCCGGCACCTGATCAATATCGGCCTGGCCCTCCTGCTCCTGGTCCTGCTCGTCCTCTTCATCCGCACCGAGAGCCATGCCGCGTTCTGGCTCATCGTGCTGGTGTCCTTCGTGCTCGGCGTGACGCTGATCATCCCCATCGGCGGCGCGGACATGCCGGTGGTGGTGTCGATGCTCAACTCCTACTCGGGCTGGGCGGCGGCGGGCATCGGCTTCACCCTTGGCAATCTGGCGCTCATCATCACCGGGGCCCTGGTGGGCTCTTCGGGCGCGATCCTGTCCTACATCATGTGCAAGGGCATGAACCGCTCCTTCATCTCGGTGATCCTCGGCGGCTTCGGCGGCGAGACCGCAGGTCCTGCGGGGGCGGTCGAAACCCGGCCCGTGAAGCAGGGCTCGGCGGACGACGCCGCCTTCATCATGAAGAATGCCGCCAAGGTGATCATCGTGCCGGGCTACGGCATGGCGGTGGCCCAGGCGCAGCACGCCCTTCGCGAGATGGCCGACACCCTCAAGGCCGAGGGCGTCGAGGTGAAATACGCCATCCATCCGGTGGCGGGCCGCATGCCC
>DATHAU010000076.1:0-12067 GCA_035296545.1 Microvirga sp. | reverse complement strand
GAAGCCGGGCTTCGCTAAGGGACCGCCGCCATGTCGAACCTCCTGGTCAAGCCGTCGAAGCCCGACCCGAGCGGGCGCATCCACGCGGTCACCCCGGCCTCGGCCGGATGGACCTATGTGGGATTCGAGGTCTATCAGCTCAAAGCCGGGCAGAGCCTCGAGCGGACGACGGGGGACCGGGAGACCTGCATCGTCATGCTGTCGGGCAAGGCGCGGGCAGCGGCTTCGGGCCGGGATTTCGGCGTGATCGGCGGGCGCGCCTCGCCCTTCGAGCCGGACCCCTGGTCCCTCTATGCGCCCGCCCGCTCCGAATGGTCCCTGCGGGCCGAGACCGATGGCGAGATCGGCATCTGCACCGCGCCCGGCCGGGGCAGCCTTCCGGCCCGGGTGATCGGCCCCGATCAGGTCGGCCAGGAAACCCGCGGCCAGGGCGCGAATGTCCGCCACGTGCGCAACATCCTGCCGGAAACGGAGCCGGCGGAGAGCCTGCTGGTGGTGGAGGTGATCACGCCCCCCGGGCACTGGTCGAGCTACCCGCCCCACAAGCACGACCGGGACGCGCTGCCCGACGAATCGCTTTTGGAGGAGACCTATTACCACCGCCTCAACCCGCCCTCGGGCTTCGCCCTTCAGCGGGTCTATACGGACGACCGCTCCCTCGACGAGACCCTGGCGGCAAGCGACCGGGACGTGGTGCTGGTGCCGAGGGGCTACCATCCCGTCGGCGCGCCGCACGGCTACGAACTCTATTATCTGAATGTGATGGCGGGGCCGAAGCGGGCGTGGAAGTTCCACAACGACCCGGCCCATGAATGGATGATCGCCTGATGGCCGCGGTCCGGGGTCGAGAATCTCAATAGTCGATCTCGGCCTTCAGCCGCACCGCATCCACCGGAACGCCGAGATGCTGCGCGATCCGCGCCCGCGCCTCGGCGAGAATGGCCGGGATCTCGGGGGATTCGGGCGCTGCCGGCTTCGCGCCGGCGGAAGCCTCCGCAGGCCCGCCCGCATCCTGCCCCTCCACGAACATCAGCCCGTGGCTCTTCTCGTTGGACCACACCACGCGAACCTGGCGGGAGATCTTTCTCTTCGGCACCTGGAGCTCGAATTCCGGCGGAAGCGGAACCGGATCCACGAAGGTGATTCTGGCGCCCGTCTCCGAGATGTCCCGCACGGTGCATTCCACCGGGGAGACGCGGCTGCCGAGCATGACGCGACCCTCCAGAAGGGTGCGTAAGCGGATGCTTGCGCGACGCTGTTCCATCGAAGCCCCTTGCAAAAAGTCCCGGCAAGCCCCCGGCCTCCTCTTCGCATTAAGCACGCGCCCTTGCGGCGCGCCTAGTCGACCACATCGACTAGTCCGTTCAGCCGAACGGCCCCTGTCGCCCCCATGATCCTCTACGGGCGCGGCGTCGGCCTGTCCGCCGTGAGCCTGGGAAGCTCCTTGGTCATCCACGCGACCATCTCGTCGTGGGTCTTGAGATGCTCCGGCATGGGAACGAAGGGGCCGTAGGATTCGTAGATCGCCACCCGGTCCCGCTCGCCCATGATCGGATCGAGCCATGCGGTCTCCCGCGCGACCGCCCCGTCCCCTACCCAAAGGAGCAGCAGCCACAAGGCGGCCAGGAACCCGAGGATGGCGGCCGAAAGAGCGATGGCGAGATCGAAGAGCACGAGAGAGTCCCGTTTTGCGCGAACCAGACCCATGGCTGTTGAACCACAAACAAGGCTTCTCTGCGGCCTCGATCCCCACAGATGGGACGGGCCCGGCGCAGGGCGTCCCGGCCCTGGGCGAGCGGCGAAATCATTCCGTCTGGCGCTCCCGCCCGTCTGTCGCTAGCATCCGCAGATCGTCATGGAGGTCCGGCCCGTCATGCTTCGTCTCATCCCCCTCGCCATCCTGATCGCCCTCTCGGCCCCGTCCCAGGCGGCGGAGGTCGCCAGCGGCGACATCGTCGCCCAACAGCAGCAGACGCCGCAGCAGGCTCCCAAGCGGGACTGCGAGAAGAAGCAGGATGAGGGCGTGAGCGCCTGAGGGGAGACGGGAGTTCCTGGAGTCGTTCACGGCGGGCTCCTGCGCGCCTCGCTTGCCAAGCTTCGGGATCGCCCCGAAATTGTCCATGCGAGTCCCAGGACGGCGAGGAGCGTCAGCCCCGCCACGGACAAGGCCATGTTGTCGCCCGCCATGGCGATGGCCTCGACAGGAGCCTTGAGCCTGAGGAATGTCTGCACCAGGCCGATGGCGCAGGTCATGAAGCTGAGCACGAAGACCGCCGCCTGTTCGCGCCGGCTTCCCCGCAGGACATCGGGGAGCAGGAGCGCCAAACCGACCCCGAGGATCGGCAGGTCGTAATCGTAGGCGTAAGGGCTGACCAGAAGCGAGGCGATGGCCGTGATCCCGAGGGATTGCCGAACCGGCAGCCGGCGATGCGCCACGAGACACACGATCGCGAGCACCAGAAGGGCGGTCGCCGCCTGTCCTGCGAATGCGGTTGCCGCAGAGGAGCCGAAGGAGCGCAGGACTGCATAAAGCGAGACCATGCGGGGGAGCGGATACTTCCCTTCCGCCAGGAATGCCCGCGCCTCCTGCGCGCCCGCGATGAACGCATCCCAGATGCCCGTTCCAAGCAGCAGGGTCGTCACGGCCGAGGTCGCCGCGACCGTCAGGACGCCAACCGCGATCGCAGCCCAGCGGCGGGTCATCAGCAGGTAGACGGCATAGGCGACTGCAAGATGCGGCTTGATGATCATCAGCCCGAGCGGCAATCCTGCCAGGGCGCGACGATGCTGCAGGGCAAGACAGGCGAGGCCGATGAAAGCGCCGGTCAGGAACCCGTTCTGTCCGCACAGGACCGTGATGAGGATGGCCGGCGACGTGGCAAGCACAACCAGCGCAAACCCTTCGCCTGCAAGCCGCTTCAGGGTGAGCAGGTATGCCGTCATCGTGGCGGCGGTAAAGAGCCCGTAGGCCATTCCGTAGGGAAGCAACGCCAGCGGCGCGATCAGCACATTGAACTGCGGCGGGTAAGCCCAGGGCAGGAAGCGGGGCGCGCCGAAGTAAGCTTCCTGGGCGCGCGTGAACATCGAGAAGTGATAGGCCTGCTGGATCTCTCCCCGCCAGACCATCTGGGCCGCAAGGTAAAAGGCATCGAAGTCGGCAAAGGTTCGCGGGCTTGGATCCCGGACCGGCAGGGAGAACCAGACGGCTTGAGCAACCAATGCCAGGACGCAAAGGCCAAGGATGAACCGGCTGCCTTTTGCGGCGATCGATTGCACCGGATGCGGGGGCGATCTTGCGTCTTTGACGGCTGCATGGACAGGCCGGCCTCGGCCTCGCCGGTGATCCTGACAATCCTTCGGAGCTTGCGCCATTCCGCTCAGATGTGACGGACGGCGGAACAGTCAATGAGGCTCGGCCATTTGCCTGCCGCGCGTGGCCCGCATGGGAAGACAATTCATCCCGGATCAGGAGCAAGCAACAGGTTTGCATGCCGTTCGGGATGAGCGGCGCCCTGTCGGCGGCGTCCGACTCCGGTCGGGAACAAATCAACAGAACCATTGTTAGTAGCCGGGTTTCAGCCCGGGCAAGTGTGTAAGTGAACGCGGGGGATCCCGGCCATTCGCTGCTGGCTGGCCTCTCACAATGATCCAAGCGCCCCGACGCGAGCCCGCGGTTGTGCGGGGTGGAGCAGTCACGCTTATGATTTCACTCGACAGTGCTTCGGCATTCGGAAGTTTCTTCTTGGGCGGATTTGAATGTTCAAGCCATCGGCGCCGCGATGGCCGCAGGCTTGATCTCCTCGCAAGCACCGGGCACGACCGCTTTGCGGCGCAGGACTACGCGCTTCTCTCGCAGCATGGGGTTCGGGCGGTTCGCGACGGCCTGCGCTGGCATCTCATCGAGAGGACGCCCGGCCATTACAGGTGGGACAGTTTTCTCCCGATGCTGCGGGCGGCGGACGCGGCCGGAACGCGGGTGATCTGGGATCTGTGCCACTACGGATGGCCGGACGATCTCGACATCTGGTCTGCCGCCTTCGTCGACCGGTTCGCCCGGTTTGCCGCCGCCGCCGCCGCCGTGGTGAAGGCGGAAAGCCGGCATGCGCCCGTCTATTGCCCCGTGAACGAGATGTCGTTCTGGGCCTGGGCCGGCGGCGAGGTGGGGCGCTTCAATCCCTGCGATCACGGTCGCGGCGCGGAACTGAAGCGCCAGCTGGTGCGCGCCACCATCGCGGCCGTCGACGCCGTTCGAAGCGTCGACTCCAGGGCGCGCTTCATCACGGCCGAGCCGCTGATCCATGTGGAAGCGGGACTCGACGAGGAGGAGCACGTGAGAAGGGCCCACGCCTACCGGCAGCTTCAGTTCGAGGCCCTCGACATCCTGTTCGGCGCCAAGGAGCCGGAACTGGGCGGAGCGCCTCAATACCTCGACATCGTCGGCCTCAACTTCTATCCCGACAACCAATGGTACTATGACGGCCCGACGATCCCCATGGGCCACCATGCCTATCGATCCCTGCACGAAATGCTGGGAGAGGCGCATATGCGCTACCGTCGCCCGCTTCTCATCGCCGAGACCGGCGCGGAGGGCTCCGGCAGGACCGCCTGGCTCCACTATGTGTGCTCCGAGGTCCACACCGCCCTGGATGCGGGCGTCCCCATCGAGGGGATCTGCCTTTACCCGATTGCCGATTATCCGGGCTGGGAAAACGAACGGATCTGCCGCGTGGGCCTCCTGTCCGCCCCTGACGCGGACGGCCGGCGCACGGTCTGCCCCCGGCTCGCCCGCGAACTGCGGCACCAGCAGGCTCTTTTTGCAGGAGTGCAGGCCAATGATGCTGCGCCTGCGCCCTCGCTTGCGGCGGAGTAGGACCGATGTGGAGGGATGATGGTCTCTCGCCGGGCCCGGGCGCGCGCCGGCCCGGGGCTGGCGCGCCCCACTTGGCTCCGCCTCCAGCGGCGCCGTCCGCCTTCCTCAAGGGTCCCTATCGCTTCGTCCTCCACTACGTGGCTGCCCGCCCCTGGCAGTTTACGGCCCTGCTGATCGCGGTGGCGGGAGCGGCCGGCTGCGCCGTGGCCGTGCAATACGTGATGAAGCTCCTCGTGGACGGCATGGCCGGCCCGCGCGAGGCAAGCGCGGCAGTCTGGTCGGCCCTCGCCCTGTTCGCGGCCTTCATCGCCGGCGAGAGCGCCCTATGGCGCATAACGGGTTGGCTCGCCTGCCGAACCACCCTTGGGGTCGGCGTGGACATGCGCCTCGACCTGTTCGGCTACCTGAACGGCCAGCCCATGCGCTATTTCGCCGACAACCTGGCAGGCTCCCTCGGCCAGCGCCTGACCGCCACGGCGGGCAACTTCGGAGCCCTGACGAACACGGTCGTGTGGCGCATCCTGCCCCCCTGCATCGAATTCATCGGCGCGCTGATCATCTTCCTCACGGTGGACTGGCGCATGATGCTGGCCCTGGGGGTGTTCGTGACGGCGGTCACGGGCGGACTCATCTGGTTCGGCGAGCGCGGACGCCCCCTGCACCGGACCTATGCGGGTTACGCGGGCGTCGTGGCGGGCGACCTCGTGGACGTGATCACCAACATGTGGGCGGTCAAGTCCTTCTCGGCCCGCGCCCGCGAGGCGGAGCGCCTCGCCGGGGGCTTCCGCCGGGAGGCGCTCGCGCAACGGCGCAGCTGGCTCTATCTCGAGAAAGCCCGCGCCCTGCACGATGTCGCCCTCTTGGCCATGGCGGGCGGCATGCTGTCCTGGGCCGTCCATCTCTGGAGCGCAGGGCACATCACGCCGGGCGATGTGGTCGTCGTGTCCACCCTGACCTTTCGCATTCTCAACAGCTCCCGGGATCTGGCCCTCTCGCTCGTCGAGACGGCGCAGTATGTGGGGTATATCGACGATACCCTGCGGGTCATCGCCCAGCCGCAGACGGTGGTCGACGCTCCCGACGCCAAACCTCTTGCGGCGCGGGGCGGGACCGTGGAGTTCCGGAATGTGAGCTTCTCCTACGGCGAGAGCCGATCCAACACCCTGCGCGGGCTGAGCCTGCGCATACCGGCCGGCCAGAAGGTCGGCATCGTGGGTCCGTCGGGAGCGGGCAAGTCCACGCTCATCCACCTGCTGCAGAGGTTGTACGACGTGCAGGGGGGCGAGCTTCTGATCGACGGGCAGCCCCTGACGGAGGTGAGGCAGGACACGCTGCGCGCCGCGCTCGCCGTGGTGCCGCAGGAAATCACCCTGTTCCACCGCACGCTCATGGAGAATATCCGCTTCGCCCGGCCCGACGCCACGGACGAGCAGGTCTACGCCGCCGCCCGCGCCGCCTGCTGCGACGGCTTCATCCGCGCAACGGCGGACGGCTACGACACGCTGGTGGGCGAGCGCGGCATGAAGCTGTCGGGCGGGCAGCGCCAGCGCATCGGCATCGCGCGGGCGTTCCTGAAGGATGCTCCCATCATCATCCTGGACGAGGCGACCTCCGCCCTCGACACCGAATCCGAGATGGAGATCCAGCGTTCCCTCGTGCGGCTCATGCGCGGCCGCACGGTGATCGCCGTCGCCCACCGCCTCTCGACCCTGACCGCCTTCGACCGCATCATCGTGCTCAAGGGCGGGCAGATCGTGGAGGACGGGTCCGCGGCGGAGCTGCGGCAGCGCGGCGGCCTGTTCGAGACCATGTGGCGCCTTCAGGCGGAGGGCCTGTCCGTGGACGAGGCTGCGGAGAATGCCGCATAACCAGCGAGGTTCCTCGGCCATGAATCCGCTGTTGCTGAGCCCCGTTGGATCCGATCCTGCCGGCCGGGCGGCCGGTTGGCGCGGGGAGATTCGATGGATTCTCGGGTTCGTGGCCGCAGCCCTGATCCTGCGGCTGCCGTCCCTCGTCTACTCGGTCTACAATTACGACGAGAGCCTCTACATCCTGATGGGGGCCGAGATGTGGCGCGGGCATCTGCCCTACACGAGCGTGTGCGATCTCAAGCCCTTCGGGCTCTTCTCGATTTTCGGGCTCTTCACGGCTCCGCCGTTCGACGGCGTCATCGTCTCGCGCCTTGCCGCGAGCCTGGTGGTGGGGCTCACCGCCGACCTGATCCGCCGGATTGCAGCCCTCCTTTTCGACGACCCGGACCACGCCATCGGGATCGTGGCGGGCCTTGCGTTCATCGTGTTCACCCTGGCGAACGGCGGCGTGGCTGCGCAAGGCGAGCTCTTTCACGACGCCTGCGCGGTCCTCGCGCTCTTCATCCTGCTCCGCGCCGTTCGCCTCAAGGGGCTCCCGTCCGGCAGGGTCTTCATCGCCTCCGGCCTTGTCCTGGGAGCGGGCTTCCAGATCAAGCAGTCGGTGGCGTTCGACATGGCCGCGATCATGGCGGGGATCCTGTTGCTCACCGTGCCGGGCCGATGGCCCACCCCGGCCTTCATGCGCTCGATCCTGCCCGGCATGGCCCTCATGGCTGCTGCAAGCCTCGTCCCGACCCTCGCGGTCATGGGGCTCTATCGTCTGACAGGACACTGGGATGCCTGGGTGGCGGCCAACGTGACGGCTCACCGGGTCTTCTACGGCTTGGACCGTCCCTTCGAACTCGACCCGGCCCTGCGCGCGCTCTGGGAACAGGCGCCTCTCTGGTGTGCCGCCGCTTTCGCAGCCCTGTTCCTCAGCCGCCTGACGTTCGGCGGCGCGGAACGGCGGGCCTGCCTGTTCCTGCTGGTCTGGGTGGCGGCGATCATGGCGTGCATCGTGTTCCTGCGGATCGCATCCGACCATTATTTTCTTCAGTTCCTGCCGCCCTTGAGCCTGCTCACGGGCGTGCTGATCGGACGGGGGGTCCTGGCCCATCTTTCGGCGCCGCGCGCACGGGCGGGGATCGTCGGAGCGATGACCTGCATGGCGCTCTTTGCCATCGCCAAGGAGCCTTTGATCCACACGGGCTATGTCCTGTGGGACCGGGTGGTTCGCGGCGAGCGCTTTGCCGGCGACACGCCACGGCGCATCGCGGCCGACCTCAAGCCCGAGCTAGGTTCGAACGATTCCATCTACGTTCTGGGCTTTCAGCCCCTGGTCTATTACCTGACCGGCGCAAGGCCCGCCACGCGCTTCGCGTTCACGGGCCTCCCCCACCGGGACTATCCGGGGCGGGACGGCTGCTCCTGGGTGCCGCAAAAGGTCGAGATGCAAAGGGTGCTCGACTCCCGCCCGCGCTTCATCGTGGTGGAGGATGGGGTGTTCGTCGACCAGCTCGATCCAGCCGTGAAAGCAGTCCTCGACGAGAGGCTTGCAAGGGACTACCGGCTGCGCAAGCGCTACGAGCAGCATCACCTGCACCATCTCTACCCGTTCGAGCGCTTCGTGATGAACGGCGGCGCCCCGGCCGAGCTGTACGAGCTGGCAGGAGATGAACGACTGAGTCTCCTGCCGTAGAATCCCGGTTCCTCGGATCGGGCTGCTCCTGGACGCGCGTCGTCATGGCGCGTCCAGCACCTGGGCTGCGGCATCCGCCAAGCGTCGATGAGCCTGGGTGGTCGGATGAACGCCGTCCCAGAACAGATAGCCCTCGCAGCTTCGGCGCTGGCTGCAGGGATTGGCGATGTCGATGAAACCCGCGGCAGCCGGGTCGGCCTGGACCCGCTCCGCCAACTGCCAGACGTCCAGGCGGTGGACCCGCACGCCTGTCGAGCCGGCAAAGCCCGAGAGGGCCCCGTCGAGGGCGGCGTTGAAGCGCCCTGCAAGCTGGTTTGCCGCCGCGACGGCTTGGGCGCCCTGGGATCGCACCGCCGGAGTGATGCCGATTCCGGGAAGATTGGGCACGAGAATGTCCGTCGCGCCCTGGCGGGCCAGATCGGCCACGATGCTTTTCAACGAAGCGACGGCCGCCTCGATCATGGCCTGCGCCCGGGGATCGCCGACGGCAGCCAGCAGGTCGTTGCCGCCGCCGTACACGATGTGAAGACTGCGTCCGCCGGAGCGGGGCGCGCGCAGATAGGCGCTGGCCTGCGCCCGCAGGCTGGTATTGCCGGATCGGGGGTCGAGGCGCGCTCCGCCGACGGCGAAGTTCGTTCCGCCCATGCGGCTCGGCCTGAGGGTCAGCCCGAGGCGTTCGGCCAGGTGCTCGACCCAGACCGGTCCGTTCGAGGAGCGCCCTGCATTGCCGTGATCCGACAGGCTGTCGCCGAAGACCACGATCTGATCGAAGGCCGGCATGGCTTGGGCGGTCGGGCTCATGAGGATCAGTGCTGCCGATATGACAAGGGAATGGACGAGACGAAGCATGAAGCCGCCCCCTGGAGACGTGATGGCCCCCATGCCGCCGGAGGGGCCAATGATCACAACCGTCCTGCCGCGCCGATTGTTCAACCCTGCCGGCCTCCCGTTCCCGACGACGCTCCCCGCAACCCTGACCGCCGGATCATGAAAGCCTCCTGGACCCGCGTCTGAATTCCGGCATGATGGGACTACTACGCCGGGCTCAGGCTTCGGTTGCGGGCGTCGGGGCGTGACGCGCTGTCCGGATACCGTCACGGGAGCCCGATCGCCCCTAGGCTCCGGCTCCCGACGGGTCAAAGACCTGCATGGCGTCATGCCGTTCAGGACCTGCTAACCGGCTCATGTTACAATCCTCCCTTGCATGTTCCTAAAGGAGGAGAGCCTGCATGTTGCTGGTCGAGACCGAACTGAGGCCGAGCCCCATCCATGGGATCGGCGTCTTCCTGCTTCAGCCCGTCTCGCGCGGCGAGCTGATCTGGCGCTTCGACAGCCGGATCGACAGGGTCTACTCCGAGGATGAGATCGCCACCCTTCCGGAGCCCATGAAGCGGTTCCTGAGAACCTACTCCACCTGGCACGAGTCCACGCGCCTGTGGGTGCTGTGCGGGGACAATGGACGGCATTTCAACCATTCGGCGACCCCGACCACCGTCTCGAATGCGATCTCGTTCGGGGAGGACCGGGCGGCCGCCGACCTGCCGGCCGGAACCGAGCTCACCTCCGACTACAGCACCATCTGCGACCACGTGCGCCGGAACGGGCACGGCTTCTAGGGCGGAGTGCGGCGGTCAGGAAAGCGCACGCCTTCGGCGCCTGGGCGATGAGGAGCTCGCCGGCTTGTCGCTCTCGCCTTCCACCAGAGTCATCGGCCAGAGCTGCCGAACGGGCTCGCGCTCCGCCTTGGCGGAAGCACGATCCATCGTGCGCACCAGCACCTCGCCCAGCCGAGTGCCAAGCTCCTTCAGCGAGAGGCTGAAGCAGGTGAGCGGCGGGGACAGGAACCGGCAGGACGGGTCCTGGCGGAATCCCATGACGGCCAGATCGCAGCCCGGCACAAGTGCGGCCTCGCCGAGGCTCCGGTAGAGGCCGAGCGCCAGGGTTTCCTGCGCGAGGACCACGGCCGTGGGACGCTCCTGCATCATGAGAAGCGTCCGGCCCAGCTCATAGCCGCCCGCCTCGGTGTTCGGAACGCGCACCACCAGGCTTTGATCGAACGGGAGACCGCAGGCCAGGAGGGCGTTGCGGTAGGCCTCCTCGACGATATACCGGTTGTTGACCTCTCGCGCGGCAATTCCCAGCGCGATGCGGCGATGGCCGAGATGAGCCAGACGGGTCACGGACTGCTCGGCCATTCCCTCGAAATCGAGATCGATCCAGGAGTGCGATCCCCCCGAAAGACTGCGGCCCAGGGCCACGAAAGGGATGCGCCGCTTGATCAGGTAATCGATGCGCCTGTCGACCCGCTGCGTGTCCGAGATGATGAACCCGTCGGCGAGATGCCGCTCCACAGCCCGGCGCAGATACTCGTCCTGGTCCTGGGCCGACGAGCAGGGAAGAATGACCAGATCGAGATTGTGACCTGCCAGAACCTCCTGCATTCCCTCGCTCAGGGCCATGAAGAACGTCTCGCCGAAGTCGGTTCTGTCGATGTTGGTGCGCATCACCAGCGCCACCGCGTTGGTGGTTCCCTGGCGCAAGGTGCGCCCTGACTGGTTGGGAACGTAGCCAAGCTGGATGGCGGCCTCCTGGACCCGCTTGCGCGTCTCGGGATTGACGTCCACCCGGCCGTTCAGCGCGCGGGATACCGTCCCGATCGACACATCCAGATGACGGGCCAGCTCCCGAATTCCAATCGATTTACGCTCCACGGATGTCCTTGCCTCCCACGATCCAGCGCGCCTGCCCGCATAATGATCTTGACAATCCTAGAGCTCAACTTCAATCTCGTAAACGTTTACGGGGCCCGGCAAGAGGCCCGGAACCGGAGGAAGCGATGGAGTTGCAAGCCGTTCTGGTCGGCTGCGGCCTCATGAGCCGGCGTTGGCTCGAAGCCGCCGCACGAATCCACGGACTGACCGTTGCGGGGTTGGTGGATATCGATCCGTCGCGGGCCCGAGCCCTGGCCGACGAGCTCGGTCTCCCCCATACGGCCGTCGGCTCCGACCTCGACGCCGTCCTGTCGGCGGTGAAGCCGCAGTTGGTGTTCGACATCGTGGTGCCGGATGCTCGACGCGAGGTCGTGCGAACCGCCTTGGCCCATGGCTGCCATGTGCTGAGCGAGAAGCCCATGGCTTCGTCGCTTGCGGACGCTCAGTCCCTGATCCGCGCCGCGCGGGAGGCCGGTCGCATCCATGCGGTGGTTCAGAACCGCCGCTACATCGAAGGCATTCGGCGAATCGGATCGTTTCTTGCGTCCGGCGAGATCGGCGCCGTCACGAGCGTGCACAGCGATTTCTTCCTCGGCCCGCATTTCGGCGGCTTTCGCGAGGCCATGGAGAACGTGCTCCTTCTGGACATGGCGATTCACACCTTCGACGCTGCCCGGTACATCATCGGCGCGCCGCCGCAGGCGGTCTATTGCCACGAAGCCAACCCGAAGGGCTCCTGGTACGCTCACGGAGCGAGCGCCTACGCCATCTTCGAATTCGAGGGAGGCGTGACCTATACCTACCGCGGCAGCTGGTGCGCGCAGGGGCTTCGCACGAGCTGGGAGAGCGCGTGGCGGGTGATCGGAGACCGCGGCACGCTCACCTGGGACGGGCATGACAGCTTCAAGGCGGAACGCGAGGCTGGGACGGGCAGGTT